>JANPKH010000275.1:0-2341 GCA_031425935.1 Gammaproteobacteria bacterium
CGCCGCGAGCGGCGACGCGAATTCGTCGGACGAGCGCGTTTTTACTTCGACGAAACAAATTACATCCGCGTCGAGCGCGATCAAATCAATTTCTCCGGTAACGATTGCGTCCCGGCTGTTTCTCCCGACCGGAACTTTAAAATTCGATAAAACGAGCCGAAAACCGTTTTCTTCCAAAAAACGGGCGGCAAGACGTTCGCCGAATTCGCCGACGAAACTTGTGTTCGGGCGCGTCGGTTGTTTATTCTGAATATCGAGCGACAAAATTTCAGACATATAGAAAATGTGAATAACAAGGGAAATAGTAAATGATTAAGAAAGTTTTTAATAGATTTTCAAGCGTTGCGCTAATTTTTTCAGCGTCTCTGACGTTCGGCATTTGCCAAAATCGCCCGACGGTGAAAGAAGCGGCAAAGGAAATGCCGAAGGATGCGAATCCGTCGTCTGCATCTGCGCCGAAAGTAGAATTGTTTGATAAACCACAGATTTTTCAAATAAAACCCGAAGAACTGCCCGCGCCTTTTGCGACCGAAAGCGTCCGCCGAAATTCAAAAGTCGTCGCGCAAAGTGCGGATTCGACATTAAAACTGCCGAAGGGATTCCGCATCAATGTTTACGCCGAAGGCGATTTTAAATATCCGCGCTGGATGACGCTCGCGCCGAACGGCGATGTTTTTGTGGCGGATTCAAGGGGAAATTCCATTATCGTTTTGCGCGATACGAACAAAGACGGAACGGCGGACGAGCGTTTCACGTTCGCCGAAAATCTCGCGCAGCCGTTCGGAATGGCGTTCTGGAAAGATTATTTTTATGTTGCCAACACCGATTCGGTCGTGCGTTATAAATATAAAACAGGTCAGACGAAAGCCGAAGCCGCGCCGGAAAAACTGATCGAACTGACGCGCGGCGGCTATAATCAGCACTGGACGCGCAACCTTATATTTTCGCCGGACGGGAAAAAACTCTACGTTTCTATCGGTTCTGAAACAAATGCCGAAGTGGAAACCGATCCGCGCCGCGCCGCTATTTCGGTTTACGACCCGGACGGAAAAAATCATCGAATCTTTGCTTCGGGCTTGCGAAATCCGATCGGGCTGGCGTTTAATCCGTCATCGAAAGAGCTTTGGACGGCGGTTAACGAACGCGACGGACTCGGCGACAATCTCGTGCCGGATTACGTGACCTCGGTAAAAGACGGCGGTTTTTACGGTTTTCCGTTCGCCTATATCGGACAAAACGAAGAACCCAGACGCAAAGGTGAAAATCCGGAACTCGTCAAAAAATCAATCGTGCCGGACGTTTTAGTAACGTCGCATTCCGCCGCTTTGGGGATAACTTTTTACAACGGAAAAATGTTCCCGAAAGATTACCAGGGCGATGCTTTCGTCGCGCTGCACGGTTCGTGGAATCGCCAGAAACTGACCGGCTATAAAATTATTCGTATTCGTTTCAAAAACGGAAAGCCGGTCGGCAATCAATACGAAGATTTCGTCTCCGGCTGGCTGCCGAACGAAGATTCCAACGAAGTTTGGGGCAGACCGGTCGGTTTGCTCGTCAATTCCGACGGATCGCTGCTGATCGCCGACGACGGCGCGAAAAAGATTTGGCGCGTCAGCTATCAAAAATAAGCGGCAAGGCAAAAGTAAAAAGGAAAAAAGTAAAAAGTAAAAAGTAAAGATCTAGGGAACATCGTAACATCGGCAATTTTTACGCTTGAAAACTTTTGCCTGACCGTCTAAATTGATAAATCTATGCAAAATCGGGAAAATAAAGTTGTTTCCCGATTTTTTTTGTTTACAATCGCGTAATGAAAAAGGCTTTGAAAATTATCGTCGTCGTCTTGTTCTCGCTTTTTATCATCATCCAGTTTTTTCGTCCTGATTTTACCAATCCGCCGGTCGTGCAGGGCGAAACATTGCAGGCGGCGACGGCTGTTCCCGAAAACGTGCAGGCGATCCTCAATCGCTCGTGCAATGATTGTCACACCAACGAAACGGTTTACCCGTGGTATGCAAAAATTCAGCCGTCGGCATGGTTTTTAGCCGATCACATCAAAGAAGGTCGCGGTGAGATGAATTTTTCGCTCTGGAATACTTACGAAGCGCGACGCAAAAAACGCAAACTCGAAGAAATCTGCGAACAAGTCGAAACCAAAGAAATGCCGCTGCCGTCGTATTTATGGATACACCGCGATGCGGCATTGAGCGATGATGAAATAAAAACGCTGTGTGATTGGACAAAAAGCGAAATTTCCAAGTTTTCCGCGCAGTAAAAATGCAAATTACCGTTTAAAAAATTGAATTTTTCCTGCAGTCGTTTTATTATCTTAAAAAAGAAAACG
>JANPKH010000276.1:0-12794 GCA_031425935.1 Gammaproteobacteria bacterium
TAGTCGCAACAAGTCGTATTTGAGATTGATCAACATCGATCTCGTTATTAAGCTCTTGACCGAAAGGTAAGTTTGTCTCATAGAACAGTAGGTACTGGCCATTTTCCTCCGCAGAGTTCCCCAACTTAAAATATTCCTGATTGCCTTCATGCAGAACACGATTGACACGTTTCAATGTGTCCGTCAAAACCTGAACGTGGGTTACGCGATCTTGCTGCAAGAGATATTCTTTAAATTTCTCAACTTCCGCTAAATATTTTGGATTTAATATGCCTTGTGGCGTCCCCGAATCAAGAGCAAATTGAACATCTGTTGTGCCCGCAAGATTGGTATCAATAAAGTCCGCATCGTCACGGAACACTGTGCCTTTTTCAAATAGTTTTATAGGGTGATCATCTACGGAGATGAGCGTTAAACAGGAAACTGAGGCACCAATGGTAAGTATTAGGATGACAATAAATTTTGCCTCGTTTCGCAACATCAGGTGACTTAGACCGCGTCCAAATGATGAAAACGATTCCATGATAGGGCTAGATTTGACGCCTTTTTTTAATATTAGTAGTGCGGGCAAAAGTGTCATTGTGTTGATAAATGAAAACATCAGCCCCATCGCGCACATAACACCTAGGTCGCGGAACGGAGGTATTTCACTACTCAACATTGAAAGAAATCCAATTACTGAAGTAAATGCAGATAAAAAAAGTGGAACAAAATTTTCTCTCATGCAAACAGCCATTGCCTTATGCGAATCTTTAAGGCGGTCGTACTCTTTCATGTAACTCAAGACGATGTGCACGGCCATTGCGATTGCAATTGTAAACACAATATGTGGAGCAATAGAGCTGTGTGGGCTAAATTCAATACCTAGAAGGCCTGAGGCACCAAAGGTTGCCGCCACCGATGCAAACAGTGAAAAAATAACACAAAATGTCAAATAAACTGAGCGCAATAGCACAGCGATCACGATACAAAAAACCAACAACATTAAAGGGAATAGTGTCGCCATATCTGCACGAGCATATTCATCAAATGCAGCATTTAGCATAACAATGCCACCTAGGCGAATACTCAGGTTGGGATATTCTTTTTCAAACTCCTCCTTAACTTTTCGCACTGATTCTGCCGCATCTGCGATAGCATTTTCCTTTTTTGGTATCATTAACTGCAAATGAAGGGCAGTTACTTTACCATCATCCGACAGCATCCTTTTCGCGATACTAATTTCATTCTTTGCAACAACAACGCGTTTTGCTATCTCATTTTCATTGTCAATGACTCGCTTTGAAAAAAGATCTTCAACCTCAATGTCACCGTTTACGTCACCGCTTTCGGTGTAAACGTGTTGAAAGTTAGTAATCGAATCTACTCTCGTTACATATTTCACTTTCCAAAGCCGCTCGGTCAGCGCGCTAATCTGCGAAAGTGTCTCTGGGTTGAAAATATCCGCGTGATTTTTTTCTTCGACAGTCAGGATGATCGGATCAGACCGACTAAATGTATCCAACACATTTTCCCAGCCTTGTAAGTCTATATTATCTTTTGAAAAGTAAATTCGATAGTCGTCATTAAATTTTAATAACGTGGCTCCGAAACCAAGACTGAAGCACAACAATAACATGGTCATAGCCATCAATAATGGATTCCGACAATTCAGGTTACATAGCTTGTCTATCTGAGTAAATTTCATAAGATTTCCTTTAAAAATTCATTAGTAAATTCAATTAAAAACGATTTAGTATTAACCTAAAAATGATATTTGATTCCCAACTTAATAAGAGAATCATTTTCTAAAGCGCTTAAAATATTTTCCTCGTCAGGAGCGTAATGCCGAAGTGTTAGGTCGAGAGACATATTATCGAACAAGCGGCGCGTATAATTAATGTGAACTATGTAAGTTGAGTCATCCAGGTCTTTTACTATTCCAACTGTGACAACCGTACTTTGCTGATTATTTAAAGACCATCGAATCCCACCAAACAAATCATTGGCAAAAGGCGAGGCATAGGGTTTCTTCCCGCGTTGGTCATAAATGTATTCGGAAAAAAGCGCTACATCTGCATCAGATTCGTAAAGCACTACTGTATATTCAGCACCCAGAATTCCCGTTAAAAAATTAT
Organism: Gammaproteobacteria bacterium; assembly: GCA_031425935.1. Lineage (GTDB taxonomy): Bacteria > Pseudomonadota > Gammaproteobacteria > Pseudomonadales > Cellvibrionaceae > Cellvibrio. The sequence continues at coordinate 2,118 of JANPKH010000276.1, forward strand.
CTTTGTTGTTGGCTGGTCCAGCAGATTCAAGTGTCTCGTGATAAGTTAATTCTGATTTAAATATCCAATTGTCAGTTGTGCTTTGGGACGTAAACCCATAGATTCGTTGTAAATCGTAGGCGGGGGTTAATAGCGTGGCATCCGAAAAGACAAACTTATTGGTGTTAGCGTAACCTTGATAAATGAACCCGGATAAATTTGAATTCTGGCTCTGAAGCTCAATTCTTAAAGCGGCACTTTTCTCTCGCTCAGCGTTTTCACCCGCGTAAATTGGGTTTTCATTGATATCAAATTGTCCTGATGCAAACGATTCTCTGGATTCTATGTCGCCATAAGCACTTGCAGTAAAGTAAGGAAAATAGTGGAGCTGCAACAATATATTTTCATTTAGATGACTAACAGTTACTGCAGGCCTGCCAAGTTTCTGTTGCCCATCGGCGTCGGCGTCATAGTCTCTTTGGTTAATGATATCTGCTATTACTATAGGCAGTACGTTCACTGCCTCCGTTGTACTCCACCCTAGGATTCGCTGACCAATATTTAAATAGTTATTATTGTTTCTATATTCAAAATCAAATTCTTTTATTTGGGCGCTGTTTCTATTGTCGTTTACAGGATCGTATCGAAGGTAAGGTTTTATTAGCACGTTTGCATTTTCAAATAACATTATCTTCGTTTCGATTTCAGCTACCAACGCTACATCGCCATCATTTTGCACACCTAGTCCGTTCTCTGGGTAGTAATGGCCAACGGCGCCAACGTATCCCTTGGTATAAGGTTCACTGTCGGCATGCGCAATAGAATGTTGGGTCATGCTAAATGCAACTATAGATAGTTGAAAAAGCAATCTAAACCTTGATTTAGATTGCTGCATGTAGGCGATGGGGTTACTCATTTTTATTTAAATTTAAACTATTAAAATTTTGACGATCAACCGACCCAAGTTCGTAATTACTCAGTCGCAGCACTGTTTGCTTATTGTTTTGCACATTTTTCATGTCGAAATGTAGTGCACGCCAATAGCGGCCTGCATACTCGCGCCACTCTGTCAAAGTGAGGGTCTTTAACATGTCACCTTTTTTATCAAAAAATTCAATTTTTTCTGTTTGATAATTTTGTTTATTGACGTAAGTTGTTTCTTTGCTGTAGCCGGAAAATTCGTAGGTTGGTACCCGCTCTACGATCCAATATTTGGCATCTTCACCAACGTATTTGTAGCGAAATTTAGTAAGCTCAGTTGTGGAAATATCTTCCCAGCTAAATTCAGAGCCTACAAATGATCCCGATTTGTTTTTCGCATTAATCTTTTTTGTCCTTTTAATTGACGGCATGTATAACCATTGACTGTCGGAGCCAGTGGGATGCTCGAATGTAAGCATTACCGTGCCTTTAATGTCGGTAGGGGACACGAATATACCTAACGTTTTGTCAGGTTCACCTATTTCTTCGAGAGAATCTTTTTTAACCGTCCGAGTACTTTTGCGTCCAGTGGCATCAATCAACTCCATTTCCATAGTGGTTGACATTGATTTCCACCCTTCGTCAATTAGATATTGCTTGGTGTAAATTTCAAGCCCTTTCTTCTCGGCCTCAGATTGATGTTCTTGCAGTAGAGGAGCTGCATAGGATTTAATTGTCTCCTCATTATAATTTCCAGCCACAGCGTGAAAAGCAGAGAGGAAATATACGGTGGCGAGACTACAATATTTAAAGTTAACACGCGATTTCTTCATTTTTTATATCCATAGTGATAATGTTTTTAAAATCATGAAAAGAAACCCCCTGAGCAATACTCGCGGGCGCCTCTTTCACCGAGACTCAGATTGAGAATTAACTATTCAAGAAAGCCTAAGCGTTATTGAGTATTGAAAACTACCAATTGGGCTAAAATTGCGCTAATTTATAAATGGACAGATTGAGAATTGAAAGGAATTCTGGTGTTTTTGGAGATCGTATTCAACGTTAAAATAGGTGACGCAGAGTTACAAAAAAGTAACTTGCTGGGAGCTAACCTCATCCATCACACTGCAAATGTATCAAGCTACGGCTCACTACTGCGCTGTTTAATTTGGTGCCATTTGATGCGCTTACTGTTGTCATTCGCGTTTACTTTCACAGCCAACGATAGAGTTGTGTGTTTACTTTAGTGTTGCGCTGTTACGTCACTACATACTATTTATTGTCAAACGGAGGTTCATCTTGGAATCTGTTTTCGTTATGGGTGCAACAGGATTTATCGGCGAAGAAGTCGTTAAATCTTTGCAAAAAAATGGCAAAAAGGTTTTCGGGCTTGCCCGCAGCCGGAATACAGAAGATAAGCTCAAAGCAATGGGAGTGGTACCCATTAAGGGAGATGCATACAAACCAAACGAGTGGATAGGGTTGTTAAAACAACCTGATTGTGCGCCCGATTACGTAATCAATACCTTAGGGTTTTTCACTGACGGTATGCCCGCAAGGTTTACTGTATCGCACGCCAATGTGTGTCGCGACAAATATAAAAAGTGGATGGATACAACTCTGGCCCTAGCAAATTTGCCATCGATAAAAGGAATTATCAATGTAACGGGTACAACGATATTTGAAGACATGGGCGTGGGCTGGGTAACGGAAAGCACGCCTATTAGATACACTCCCTCGGGCTTCAACCGTGTCGCAGCTCCCGCTACAAAAATGTTTTTGCGCGCTATGGAGAGTGGAGTGCCAATGGTTATTGCAGTGGCTCCGAGTGTCGTTTATGGCAAGAAAGCACAATCATCTTTCGACGAAGTATTTGTTAAGCCGCTTGAAAAAGGCCAGATGGGTGTTGTGGGAGAGGGAACTAATTACATCACTACCGGACATGTCGAGGACGTGGGCGCCGCTATAGCTCACTTAACTGATAAGAAATATGCGGGAGAAGTTTTCTTAATTTCTGACGACCAACCCATAACTCAAAGAGAATTCGTAACAAGCATTTCGCATGCTTTAGGAAAAACTAAAGTCATGACGATGCCTCGCTGGCTTGTAGCAATACTAGGTGGCAAATGTGCAGTTGAGTTCATGACATTGTCTCAAAGGATAGATAACAGCAAGTTAAAGGCGACTGGTTTTCAGTTGCGCTATCCCAAGTTTACCGATCAGGTAGAAGAAGAAGTTAAATCTCTGTTGTTGTTAAGAGAAAATAATAAAGAAGAACTGACGTACTCCTAAATATATTGCTGAAAAACACAGCGACTTTTTAACCTATATCACCAAAGGAATTACACATGAGTAAGTTTTCCAACCCCAGCTATCATTCCAACACGGCTACTCTCTACAGCGCTGCACTTGACGACGGTGACTATCACAGTAAGGGTGATGCATTCAAAACTTGGTTAATGGGTTTAATCACTCCATTCCCAGAAAAAATGCAGGTTAATCGCGCATTCGTTAAAAACATGTATAGCTTTTATGCAGACAATGATTTTGAAAACATCTTGGATATAGGTGCCGGCCCTATGCCTCGCGGGCACGAATGGGCAACAAAATCCAATATAATATATGTGGATCACAACCCAGGTATTACTGAACACGCGCGCCAAAAATTGCCAAAAAATTCAACGACTATTTTTGAGACATCGAGCGTTAAGGATTTACCCGAGAAAATTAAAAACGGGTTATTTGAAAAGCGTTTTAGTGAATCTCGTAAGATAGCTATAGGTTCGACAGCTGTTTTGATGTTTGTTGATGACGACGTCATTCGCGATACGTTCAAATTTTTATACGACCAGGTTGAATCTGGCTCGCGCTTGCGCATCACAACAACTGCAATTACTGCCAGTGAAAATAAACTTCAGGCAAAAGTAATCAAGCGTTTTTTTAAAATTGTAAATGCTCCTATGCACATTAGGAATATTGATAATTTTGTTAAACTTTTTGGCCCGTGGAAGCTCAATGTGGCACCAATGCCAACTTGGCAATGGGTAAATTGGCCACCTTCAAAGAATACCGCTGGCGTTGGGTTTGATATTTATGCAATGGAATTTATTAAGCCTTAGATCTTAATTAACGCAGAAATATCAGTTATACGTGCCACAGCTTTGAAATTTTTATCTTGCATTGAATATCGTAATAAGCACCGCGGAAGCACTAAAATTGCAGATATTTTGCAGTTTTAGTGCTTTGACGCGCCATTCGAATTTCTGTATTCATTGCGCTCTTGTAGATGCGCTAGAAATGAGTATAGGATACACGCCTGTCGAAAAATTTATTTTGAATCGCAAGCGAGGGTTTAATTCTCCGTGGCTTGCCACGGAATAGATTTTTGAAACAAAACTATTGTTACAAAAACATGGCTCGCTGCTTGCGGCGAGGTGTTTAATTTGCAATTGAGTGTGCGCCTACTTGACGTACACTCAAAGCTTTTTGAGTTTTAGTGTAATTAAATCACTTACGTTTGTTGTGGAGTTTTTTTATATATGAATACATCTGATGATCGTAAGTTAAGAGTATTGGTAACTGGCGCCACCGGTTTTCTTGGCAGCAATATTCTCGCAAGCTTGAGCAATCAAAGTAATGTGGAAATTATTGCGGCCTGCAGAACTCCAGGTAATCTACCAAGTTTTTTTCGTGGAGAGGTAAGAAAAGGAGACTTACTAGATCCAGCGTATAGAAAGTCAGTCGTTCAAGAGGTTGATGTGGTTTGCCATGCTGGAACATGGTCAGCTTTTTGGGGTCACAAAACTAAAGAGCGAACGCACTTTTATGAGCCCTGCATAGATTTGATTAACCAAAGTATTGACGCCAAAGTAGGAAAATTTCTTCTTGCAAGTACAGTAGCTATTGCAAAAGTAACCAAGACCCGCGAACCAAATGATGATTTTTCGGAGACGGCATATACTGGCTTTTGGCCGCATATTGATCGGTTGATCGACGCCGATAATTACATGAAAGCTAACTGTGATCGCGGAACAAAATTTATCAATATGCGATTAGGACATTTTGTAGGCAAAGGGAATTCTGTTGGGTTAGTTTCGGCGTTGGTACCAAGATTAAGAACTTATATGGTACCAACACTTGGGTTTGGAAATGCACGTATGGCATTGACCTCGGACGCAGATCTCGCTCAAGGATTTGTCAAAGCAGCCTTAGCGCAAAACCTTAATAATTATGAATCATTTAATATTTGCGGAGCTACGTTCCCCAGTGTTAAAGAAGTATTTGCTTACATTGCAGAGAATACTCGATCACCAAAACCATTTTATAATGTTCCATATTTCGCAGGTTATGCCTTCGGCGCGTTGATGGAGGTTATCGCTCCTATTATGCCCAAGGGCTCGCCTTTTCTTACTCGTTCGCTCGTACATGTGGGTGAGGATTGGTTTAGCCTTTCAGATTATGCTCGCAAGAAAATCGGCTATTCACCAGAAAAAAGTTGGCAGAAAGCTGTTGATGAAGCAATTATTGAATTGGACCAAAAGGGTTTCCCTTGGCCAAGATTAGTGCAAGCGTGATAGGGGATATTGACTCGACCAGGCGTGTTAATTAAACCTGGTTAATTAATTTTCCACACGTTAAAAATGCCAACGCATTATAAAAAAGGCCAAGTTAAACTTGGCCTTTTTTATGGTTATTGATTTTTTCAAGTAATTCATCAACCGTCCATTGATCATAAGCGTGAGCCCCATACTTAACTTCAATCAACACGCCGTTGCTGTCTATTAAGAATTCGGCTGGAAGGCCAACCAGCGACTCACCTTTGCGTGGCAGCATATGAAGTATTCGTCCAATTTTGAGCACAAATCCTTTCATGCCGTATGGCCAAGCGAACGGGTTTATCACAGCTTTGATGGATCTTTCTACCCCAAATTTATTGTACCAAACACGCTTTGGATCGCCCACGAGAGTAAAAGGCATACCACTTAAGTTATCTTTTATGTACTTATCTTCGGAATAGAACAATATAATTTCTACAGCTCCGCTATTATCAATTTCGGCTTTTCTCTTTTTCAGTTGTCCTATATGAACGCTGCAAAATGGGCAGCCAGAGAAACGCCTAAACTGCAAATGCACTATTTTATTTGCCTGAGGAATTTTAACAATCTTGCCGTTTATATCTGTCAAGGAAAAGGCATCAATGGTTTGATTTTTGGAAAGTTGTTTCATATAACAGCCTAGTTTTCAGTTAAAGACTTATTAAATCAAAATCCTTGCCAAACAAATATACATTAATGCGATACACAATATCTCATTTTTAATTCTTTAAAAAAAATGACTAAAATGGTAACTGTCATACAAAATAACTGTCATGCAAAATAACTGTCATGCAAAATATTTGTATTTTTAAATATTGGCGCTTGAAACGTTTAGGTGTTTTTAGAAACCTGTTGTTTCTCTAGTTTAAGCGACAGTAAATGTTTTATACAAAAAGCCTTCGGTGAAGGCTAAACGTATTTTATAATTAATTATTGTTTTGGCATGGCATCCCAGTGCTCTGCAATTTTTCCATTTTCGATACGGAACATATCAAACCACGTAGTGGTATATTTTTTTGTGGCGTCCTTTGGGTCAGGATTCTCGCTTACGAAAGTTAGAATGACTAAATCGCCTTCAGCAACAATGGATACTAATGGCATAGTGATTCTTTCTGCAATTGTCTGGGGTTTTTTAAATTGTGAAAAGAAATCAATAAATGCCTGACGACCGGTGGGCACGTTGGGATTATGTTGAATATAAGTTTCAGTCATGTATTGTGGTGCTAACTCCATATGTCCACCTTCGAATACTTCGCGCCAAAAATCATAAACGAGTTTTTTATTTGCCGCTAAATGTTTGTCTTTACTGGCGAGTAGTTGTGTGTGGTCCGGGTTAGCTTTTACAGCAACTTGAGCGAAAGACATGGGCGTAATAAAGAGAGCGAAAATAACAACAACGAATTTTAAATTGCTAAGCATATAAATCTCCAATATTTAATATGTAGGGAAATTTTGGTTATTGTTTAGGCTGCGGATTATGTATTAATTTTTATAACGAGTGAAAGAAGCTAGGTGGTGCAGAACGGGTACGGATAGGGTAGAAATTAAAGAGTGGTGCGACTATGTTTTTAGCTAGGTTGAATCCCCTAACGTCCATTTAAGGCACGTTAGGGGGCTTTGTCACTAGCAGTTAATAAATATTAGTCTTTAGAGCGTGACTTGTATTCGTGCGTGCGGGTGTCGATGATGATTTTATCGCCGATTTCAACGAAGGCAGAAACTTGCATTTCAGTACCGTTTGTTAAGCGAGCAGTTTTCATTACCTTGCCTGAAGTGTCGCCGCGAACAGAAGGTTCGGTGTAAGCTACTTCACGTACTACTGAATTCGGTGGAGTGATAGAAATAACTTTGCCGTCAAAAAATACAGCTTCACAAATGTCTTCCATACCGTCTTCAATGTAGGGCGTCATGTCACCTAATTCTTCTTTGTCCAGTTCGTATTGTTCATAGTCGCTATCAACAAATACATAACGCGGATCAGAAAAGTAAGAGTAGGTTACGTCTTTACGATCCAACACAATGTCATCAAACTTATCGTCGGCTTTGTAGGGGGTTTCGGTTAGATAACCGGTCAGCAGATTTTTTAATTTAGTTTTAACAACAGCGGTGTTACGGCCTGATCTGGTGACTTCAACTTTTTGGATTAACCAAGGTGAGCCGTCGATGTTAATAACATGACCGGCACGCAATTCTTGACCTGTTTTCATGATAAATCTCTAGTGGATGATGTTGGATGTAGCGCGATTCGGCGCGAACTATACCTTTTTTTCGGTAATTTCTACAGGTTTTTTTTGGCAAAAATGTACTAAGTTTCTGGCTAAATCGGAAGTTAAACCGAGGTTTTTACACCATTCTTGATTATGTTTAGTCAAGTCTTGTCGGTGCTTAAGCAATTGCTCCCATGTGTTGCCACAATCTCTGCCGGTATTCCAGTCTATCCACAAGTGCTTAATTATGGCGGCCAGTTCGGGTACTGCAGCTTCAGTATATTTATCAAGAAAGGCGTTTAGCTTGATTAGGTGCGCATCGTCATCTTGCGGGTAGATGTGCCAAATAAATGGTTTTGCGGCCCATTGTGCCCGCACAAACGAATCTTCACCCCGTACAAAATTGATATCGCATACCCACAACAGTCGGTCGTAATCAGTTTGGCTGAGAAAGGGTATAACCTTTAATTGCAGCGAGCCTGAGGTGTAGTTGTCACCGGTAACCAGATCGACCTCCAGAGCAGTATTTATGGACGTTAATGTCTTACCGGCAGGTACCAGGCAAATAATAGCGTTGGGTGCTTGGCTCCAAGTGTTTATGAGGCTAGCGATGGCGGGATTTTCGTAGCTAAATAACGAAATAATTAAGGCATTTTCAGGGCGGTGAGTTATCCCAAGCTGAGTAAGAAATGTGTATTTTTCTTCGCTCAATGCAAGTTTGTCGCGTTGAGCTAACAGATCACTTTCACGTAAAAGTCCACCGGTTTTCTCGTTAAATCCAGGAAAGAAAAAAGTTTTCTTTAGGCCATTTTGTGGGTGTGTGGAGGTTAGTTGATGGCACCCTTCAACCCAGGATTCCGCGCTTAAATATTCCAGATTTAGCCAGCAGGGAGCAACTGCAGCTTGTTTCATTTGCGCGATGTATCCTTCTGGTAAATGGCAGGCAAAGGCTTCAATCACGACCTCTGCTACTTCGTCCGTATTAAAATCGTTTTGCCAAATGCATACCTGGACATTTGCGAGCATTTGGGTTGGGGCGAGTATTGCTTCCGGCCAAATTTGTTTAAGTGCGGCGATTTCGTCGACCCACAAGCGTACTGAGAGCTTGTGTTCATTGGCGAGCTGGCGCGCTAAACGCCAACAAACACCTATGTCGCCATAGTTGTCGATCACGCGGCAAAAAATATCCCAGGTTTTCATGCTAATGCCTGTTGTAAGTAGAGAATGTTTCGCTGACCGCAAAACTTGTTGATCCCAGTTGCTGATCCCACTTGCTGATATTAAAAGTAGGGCGCTATTATGCGTAACATTTTATTAATTGTGGAAATATCTTATGGCATCCCTGCAAGATCAGCTCCTTAAAGCAGGCTTAATTGACACCAAGAAAGTCAAACAAGCTAAAAAAGAAAAACGCAAAGATACTAATGTTGCCCGTCGTGCATCAGAACCGATTGTCGATGAAGTCAAGCAACAGATTGAGCAAGATCGTGTCGAAAAGCTGGAACGCGACCGCGAATTAAATCGCAAGCTTGTACTAGAACTCGAACAAAAAGCCATTGCTGCACAAATTAAACAATTGATTGAAAATCATCGTCAATCAAAAGATGCCGGGCACGATGCTGTAGATTACAACTTTACCCATGGCAAACTGATAAAAAAAATTCGCGTGTCACCGTTAATTCGCGAACAAATTGCGCGCGGTTTGTTAGCAGTTGTGAAGTTGGGGGAAGGCTACGAATTAGTACCGCGCATCGTGTCCGATAAAATTGCCCAGCGCGATGAAAAAGCCGTTGTCGTCTTGAATACAAAAGTTGTGGCGAAAGAAGCTGAAGATGATCCGTACAAGGATTATGTAATTCCTGATGACTTAATGTGGTAAAAATACTTTAAACGCACTGGTACATATTAGTAAATGATGCGTCGGATTGAAGAATATTTATCTATTCCTTACCTCATGACTTGGCAATATACATTCGTCCGTCAGCATTAATTCAATCGTACAGATTATAATGACTACAATCAGATAATCTATTGGCATGAATGAGGGATTAACAGACACATTGTTTGTTGCGTTTGATTTCATGGGTTGTCTGTCTAGGTTGGCATAGTGATCGTGATTCCTTGACCCGGCTATGTACGTTTCTTCTATCTGGGGATATGTTATCTGCGAAAACGGTTTAGGTGATTCTGAATTTACTGTGTGGGGGTTTATTGCAGTGGAAGAGCAGCCTGATATACCCATGCTGGCGATAAGTAAAATTCTCATTAAATTAGCGCACATTGGTTTTTTCCTTTAAGTAGAGCTGCCTGTATGGCTTTCTAGTTTAAGAAATGTGTACGCCTTCTGTCTGTATCAGGTCGAAACTATTTGTATCAAAATGTATATTAATTTGTATCAAAATGTAACTTAATAAAAAGCAATCTGAATGATGAGGCAGGGATAAGATTAAATCTCTCCCAAAAAACCACCAGACTGTCTTTCCCAAAGTTGAGCATAAATTCCCTGCTGTGCAATTAATTCTGCATGCGAACCTTGTTCTACAATGTTGCCGTTATCTAACACAATTAGTCTGTCCAGCGCGGCAATGGTGGATAAACGATGCGCTATGGCGATAACGGTTTTCCCCTGCATCAGCATTTTTAAATTCGCTTGAATGGCCGCTTCTACCTCTGAATCCAAAGCAGAGGTTGCCTCATCCATAATTAAAATCGGTGCGTTTTTAATGAGTACACGTGCGATAGCGATGCGTTGGCGTTGGCCGCCGGATAATTTTACGCCGCGTTCGCCTACATGGGCGTCATAACCGGTGCGGCCTTTGTTGTCGCTGAGCTGCAGAATAAATTCGTGTGCTTCAGCTTGTTTTGCAGCTTCAATCATTTCTGCTTCGCTGGCATTGGGTTTGCCGTACATTAAATTTTCGCGAATAGAGCGATGCAACAATGAAGTATCTTGAGTGACCATGCCGATATGGGCG
>JANPKH010000277.1:0-27906 GCA_031425935.1 Gammaproteobacteria bacterium
CTCGGACCATTTGGACGCTGATGGTGAAACAGGAAGATTATAAATTTATTCCTGCGGATTAAAAAATATGAAAATACATTAACCGAAAACACAAAATATTTCGAGGAAAAAAATGAAAAAGCAAAAGCGGTAATCAGTAAGTAAAAACGAGTTTTGTGCTATTCATTAAGATCATGAATAGCATCCCACCGAGTCCTGCGAAGGCAGTTGATGACAATCAGGTCAGACCGGGGAAGCCAAAGCCTGTTGAACTCGGTGATCATTAAGATCGTCTAACGAATAAGGCAGCTTCCAGCGAATACTCATCTTGGTTCAGGCAATTATTTTTTTGCTAACAGTAAACCGAATGTAGAGGTGCAGTCTCATACTTGAAAGTCAAAAGCAGCTCTAGCTTGACACTTGGGAGAGTCCATGTAGCGAAGTTCAGCGGCAGGCCTAGTGGCGTGCTTTTGTGACAAAATTTTCGCAGCAAATTCACAAAAGTGCGACGCTAGGCCTGTCCGATGCGACGCATTGTTAAGGGGGTTTTTCGATTTTTGTATTCTCTTGATCAGGCACAAAATTAAAGCTAGGTATTGCACATACAAAGACATCTTTTCCAATAGACTTTTTATTTAAAGAATTCCAAACACCACAAAGAATAGTTCTAGACGCCATTTCTTCTGTACAGAAACAACCACGACAAACTGATTCAAAAAGTTCTTCGTTTTTATTTCCATACTCTGGCCAGAATTTATTTTCAATTTCTTTTGCCAAACCTCGATGAGTTTCGAAAATATTGTCTTGTGAAATACTTTTTAAGCTAATTTTGTCAGCTTTGCTCATTTCAGATAGAACAACTTTAACCGCCGACTCCAGTGTTTTGGGGGGAATATTCTTTTGAATTCTTGTGCTTTCAACTTTGGCACAACCAAAAAGAATAAATGACAAAATGAATACACCTACAATTTTCAATTCTTGCTCACCTTAACAGTTTATTCAGCGGCCTAAGCCGTATATTTACAGATGATTTAAGTCATAGCAACCTAAAAATATTTATGTAAAAACACCTTAACTTTTCACGCAAATAAAAACGGAAATATATGTTTTAATGTATTGGGAAATACATGGTCTAAATTTAAATTACAAACTTCATAAAACGGCCAAAAGCGGACATTAAATTTAACCCCAGTCGCATGTTATGCGCTTAACTTCTCATTTCTGTGACTCAGTAAATTGGAATAGATATTTACCTAAATTACTCAAAGCTTCTAAATTTCGCTTTTTTGACTCATAATCTGGTGACCAAAAACAAAACCTTCTCTGTTGAAAGCCCGCCACATTTTCAATTTCAATGCACCATATGGAACCATCCAAGCCCTGCACATCATCAAAAAAATTAATCTTTAACGCGTCCTTATATAGTTTTAATAATTTCTCATACTCAGGTTTTAAAATTTTTAATTTTTCGCACGAAATTGTGCGCGTACTCTTGAGCCGATCATCACTGAAAGTTGTTTTTGTTTTCTTGAGTATGAGAGAATATTCAATTTCCTCTTTTGGTTGATTATTTCCATCTTCTACGTTCCAGACTACTTTACTTAACCGAAAACTCTTCTGACCGTCAAATGCCGTATCGATATTTAAAGTAATTGAATCACCGGACAAGAACCCAGAACTTCCGGCGCAATCTTGCTCATAGGGAGATTCTGCTTTAGCAAAAACAGAATACATTAAAGTTAGAAAAATAATATATTTCAAAATGTAACCTCATTGCATAACAGTTTATTCGACGGTCTAGGCCGTGTATTTACAGATAATTTAAGTCCTAGCCAACATGAATTTTATAACAGGTCCTTAACTTTGCACGCAAATAGGAGTGCAATAAATGTTTTAATTTACTCGGAAAAACGCGGCTTGGATATACGTTACGCAATTGATAAAACGGCCAAAAACGGACACTAACTTGGTGAGTCCTGAGAGCTTGTTAAGCATTTATTACTTGCTTCGTTCGTCCCAAGTTTCAAGTACAAACGCCGCTATCGTATGTGCGGCATGGATAGCTAATTTTGCATGTCGTGGCTTTAAGTTATAAACTTTTTTACCCGCACCATGGGCCGAGCTTGCGTGACTTCTTAATGCGCCGATACCGCTAACCGTTGCCATTATGCCACTAACAATTTCTTGAAGATCTCGTTCTTCTAAAACCGACGCATCTAGTCCTAGATCCGCTTTTACTATTTTCCAAACAGACTGAATATCTTGCTTTGCAGGCATGCTCAGATGTGAATGCTCTTCAATATATACCTTAAATACAGACTCTAGAATGTTGCAAGCTGCTGAAACTGCTTCTCTTGGACTGGACTCAATATTTTTTATGGCTCGATCAAACTCAAATTCAATAGCATGGATATTTCTATTTTTTATCAAATCAGATAGTGTTTTTGTGGCTAAACCCTCTCCTTTAGAGATTACGCCACCACGAGAATAGGTTAAGCCAGCACGCTCTAACTGACTTTTAATTTTCTGTATCTTATTTTTTTTGACGTCAATTTGTTCTTGGCTTATGTAAAATGAAGGGCATTCTTCGATCTCTAACTCCATATACTTCTCAAGTATACGACCAATTATGCTAAATTTTTGATCCCCACTTTCTTTATTAATTCGTCTTAGCCATTCCAGTGCTTTTACTGGTTTGCTTCCTTCTGGCGGTTCACCTGGTGCGTCTGCGTACATAAACAAACTATCAAGACTTGCATGTGTTTCAGACTCCGCCACAATTTCTGCAATTGCTGATATAACGTATTGCGGAATCAAATCATTATCCATTAAGTACACCATTTTTTTTGCTTAAAGTTTATTCAAAAGTAAAGACTATATAGTTCTATAAATATTAGTCTAAAGATAGAGATATTAAGACCTTTTATTAAAATTACTTGGGTTAACAATAAAAATAAAACTGGAAATAAACGATCAAAGCGGACATAAAGTCGCTCCTCGGTGGCGCGCGTGGTGTTATGATCGACCATCAACTAAGCTTGAATTGAATCATGCTCACCCACTTTTAAACTGAATAGTTACCGCATACACTTCGAAACAGTGACGTTAAACTGTGCGATTAATCGTTCGTTGAAGGGATAATTTCCCACTTACAATTATCTTTTAATTTTCCTGTGCACTTCGGGCAATCTGCATTTTCTTTTTTGAGTGCCACGCAAAGCAACTGCGTTGGCCGACTCATTGCCACATACGTGGTCTTTAATCGATACTCAAGTCTATCGTAAGATTTTGAAGGTCGAGTGTAAGATTCTCCGCAAAATAGCTTTCCACAATCTCCTTTGAAGAAAAATGCGGATTCAAATTCTCGGTAGTTTTCGGTATCCAATAAAAGTGTCGCCATATGCGTCTCGCCTTTTACAGAATGAATAGTTCCCAATTTTATTTTGATGTCACCCTCGCTGTAGACATTGGTTTTTGTTTCGACTTGATCAATCGGTATTATGGTGTCATCAGAAAAAAATGGAGTTTGAAGGATATCAGGTAGCCATACCTTTAAAAGCATTAGAAACTCATCTCTTAGAGACCGAGCATCGGTATTATTTTGTTCAATATTGATAATCCAGCTGAATGCGGACAATCTAAAATTCCTTAGAAATTCCTCTTTTTCTGAAAGCTTAGCTAACAACGCCACTTTGGTGTAACGCGCACCGATCTCTTCAAAGGAACGGATGAAAGCATTAATGAAAAGGGCGAAGTAAACGCTGGTCCCTTTTTGATGAACTTCACTGTCTGATCGCTTTTGAAAATAGGATATCAGATTTGAAAAATCAACTTTTTTTGAGTTTGTATTTTTAGAGTAGTTCTCTGAGTATGATTGGATATTGATATTCTCACTCTCTTTACCAACCAAACCAACTGCATTAAAGGGTAAAGACGCTTGACGCCAATTTTTATACTCATTCGATTCGATAAGTTTTCGTTTTTTAATCTCCGCAGCAAAAAGTGGAAGAACTTCTTTCGGATCATCATAGAGAATAATGCACGGCTGTTCTGAATCAACTTTTCCGTTCCCAGTAATATTGCCCAACTCCCTTTTGAACGGATTGAGGCACTGGCTGATATTGTTACCATACCGCTTGCTGTCAGAAATAGTTAAGTTCATGAAGTTACCTCCACTTCGCTTCCACGCTGATTCACCAGGATTCGCAACGGAATATATCGCCTGATCGGGATCACCGTACGCTTGTCTAATGACTTGTTTTGTGAACAAGGCATCTATCAAATCCATCTGATGCTTTTGACTATCTTGCATTTCATCGCAGAACAGAAAGCTGAACCTATTCGAAAATAAATCACAGAAAGCATTATTTTTAATAGCATAAGACCGAGAAAGCTCGAAAGCATGATCGAACCCAACATAACCTATTCTATAAAGATCTTCATGCAACCTATTAAGCGCAATAAACGTTGATGTTGTACTACCCGCAAGGCTCTTACAACCTCCCTTCAAGTCTGAATGATTAGAATAGATTTTATTTTCAACTCTATCGATCCAAAAACGAGTTGCTAGTTTTTGTTTAGCTGAATCGATGCTTTGCATGATATCTTTATGCTTAAGTTCGACAATATTTTTTATGTTAATGTCAAGAGGCTTGAAGCTTATAAAATCACTCAAATCAACGTTGTTACACTTTTTGTAGATTAGTTGCCCATTTTTTTTAATATAGCCAGCAGATTTCAACAACTCGTAAACTTTTTTTGCTGCTGCATTATTTTTATCAGCAGGAAATATCGCTTCTTTGATTTTTTTTTGAGGAATGGAGCCTGAATATGCAATATTAAAAATAAAGCCTTTTAGAGATTTATCCTCAGGATTTTGATTACTATACCGTGATATATATTTGTACTTTTCCAATAGCTTTTTGTAAAAAATATCGTCATCAACGACTATTGCGCGTGACGAAAATCCTTCTAATAGAGCTTTATTCAGAATAAATCGTCCAATAAACGCTTGGTACGTTCCAAAGAAATTTGGATGTTCCATGAGGGCTTTGGCAGAAGAACCCAATTTAGCTTTTATTTCATCTATCGCAACATTCGTATGGGTGAGCACGCATATCCCTTTACTGCCATTAAAAGGCATTCTTTTCGCAAGTAACAGCAACTTCGCTAAAAGTACGGTCGTCTTACCGCTGCCTGGGCAAGCAATAATATTTGCATTGCCCCAGCATTCTAGAATTTTTCCCCTCTCGCTGTTTTTGTCTGCGAATGTGTCTCTAGGTATACGAAGTTGGAGACATACAGACTCGATTTCGGCTTCAGAAAATTCAAACTTCTGCATCATTTTTGATTCCTAAACGATCCTGTCTACAGGCGTATCTAATTGCATTAATTAAGTATGCAATTTGGGGATCATTCATTATGTGATCTTTCAGTCCCACTTCGCTTTTAAATATGTCGGATAGTATCTGTGCAGTTACGGATTTCGATGGAGGATTTTTGCTCACAAATGGCTTGAAAATTCTATAAGCTATTTGGTAGTCGTCGCCAGTACTGCACCACTCATTGGCTGCTTTGTTTATTAGGATATCTTCTTGAATGTCATCATCTGGAATTTTAAATTTAAATTCTTCATTGTATAGAGAATCAAAAAAATCCTCTGAAGCATTAACTTTCTGTGCAATTATGACCGCTTTTGCCATATGAATTCGCAGATCTTTGCTCAACGCAACGTCATATTCAAGCGTCCAGAAATCATTTGCGAACACTTTGACTGGGTCACCTTGTTTTAATTCAAGCAATAATTTTTTTTTCGAACGAAGTTCCTTTATATTTGTTCTATCAATCGGCAGCTTTTCCCAATTTTTAATAAGTGCGCTGACCCCCTCAGGCATTTTTTTGCCGCCTATGGCCTTTCTAATAGCATCGCGAAGTTGATCTTTATTGGTGTAGATGGTGTTATGGATGCTTGTTAAATCATGCTCAACGCCTCCGGCAAAAAATTTTTCTTTTGAGATGACATAAAAACCAGGTAAATCGCGTTGACCATTATCAATATCCTCATAATATTCCATTGCCCTCATATCCAAATCCGTTATCACAGCTACAGGAATGTCTAACCGTTTTCCGTCCATTCTATTAAATATTTTTGCGTATCTGGAGAACGCCGTGCCACCGACATTCACCACGGAAACTCCGTATTTGTGAAGCGGTAAATTAATTATTTCTGCTATTACAGGTATTAATATATTTTCCGCGTCTCCCTCCACCATTATGACTCCCCGAGCAAAGAAAAGATTCGCTTTGGTTGCATCAAGAAACCGCTGCAAAAAGTGCCGGTCTCCAATTGACAATTGAGTATTTTCTTTCCACATTGGATACACATTATCATTGTGGCAGAGGATGATATTTTCCAATTTGATAGATGAGCCAAGCGTCGTGGAATGCGTAGTTATAATGAACTGGGTATTTTTCACATTACCAAGAGTATTGATCACTCGTAGTTGTGCTTGCGGATGCAGATGGGCTTCTAATTCTTCAATTAAGCAAAGTCGAAGCGAGTTATAGGGGTCCGTTTCTAGATGTAGCAGCTCTGCCGCCATAAATAGCTTATTCAACGTTCCAAGCCCTGGGGTATTTTCTTCAATTTGCAATCCTAACGAGCGTAGAATTCTGTGAATTTCTGGTTCAGTTATTTTTATTTGAGCTTTACGATTATCGTTCTCATGCTGAAATGCACTTAAATAGGTATTGATTTGCTCTAGAATGCTCGGTGAATCAACTTGGCTGTGTGCTTTAACATCATCCAAAGTGATGATAATCTCTGCGTTGGCTTTTCTAACTATTTCTACAAGCGCAGCTGATGCTTTTGATTTATCGTTTGCCCGAAAAGCATCATGACTTTGTAATATCTGAGATAAACGAGATCTATTACCTGCCGTTAGTTCATTCTCAGCATCACGTAAGGGTTTTAGGTAGGTAACTTGCAGCAATTCTCGTGCATTCCCGTCCATTTGAACTTCGGTATTTTCTGGCCCTGCTTTGAAGTCCCATACGATACGATTATTGCTTTTCAAACTTACATACAATTGTACGCGTAATTCAAACTTTCCCTCACAATTGAAATATCCCCACTCAATAAAATTAGCTGCTTCTTCGTCCTTAAAACCGGACAACATTCCAACTATTTGAAAGTTATTGATTCTAGTATTCGAGTCATGATGAAAATCTTTGATGTCATAGCGAAAGATTTCATTGCTCTTTGTATTTAGCAAATATTTGATTGCATCGATAATACTGGTCTTGCCTTGGTCATTTTCACCAATCAAGACGTTCAGTCCTTCCTTAAACTCCACTTCCAATCTTGGGTATTTACGGAAATTTGTCAGGGTAAGTTTCTTTAGATACACGAGTAAATCCTTCCTTTTAGTGGAACCATATTATTTATATCAACGCTACGTATTAATGTCCGCTTTGGGCACATTACTGACATTTATTCATGTTAATTATTATGCCCGTTTCTTAACCCCTACCGGAACATCACCTCTAAGACACCGCAGCGATTGCCCAACAACAAACTGATTTGGCATCAGAACTAGAGATTCATGACTTGTTCTTTCGGCCCCGTAACAAATTTCAAATGCGTCGGTTTCATTTGCAATCGCTGAAGTAAAGACTATGAATGCTATGTACGCTAGTAACCATTACGGAATATAACGCTTTACCTGTAAATCTTTCACTTCATGGCGATTAAGTCGCCGATTTGATCAATATACATCTGTATGCAGACATGGACTGAAGCACAGACGAAGCGCGTATTAGTAAAATTAGATAAAAAAGGGGGCTACAAAATAGTGCCAGCTGCCCAAATCACGTATTTGCTTGTTAAAAGCCCCACAGGAGCGCGTAGGCACGATTAATCATACTGCCGCCTTCGGGACGTAAACACTTTCAAAAACGGCCCGTGAGGCGATAAGGCGAGGCTAAGCGCCGTATATTGCGCGCCTAGTACAAATTAGAAATACGCGACCGACATGTTCAACACCAGCAACCTTTGCGACTTTTGGTTTGAGCAGTATTAAATCTGCATTTAGGCCTACACATAACCTAGGGCAGACAAGGGGCGACCAGGAATAATTTCGCGCCAAAAACCGCAATTCTAGAGTCACCGATATTATGAAGAGGGGGCAAAAACGGGGCAAAAAAAAGAGAATTATCGCTAACTCTCTGATTTTATTGATATTTTATGGTGCGGACGGAGAGACTCGAACTCTCACACCTTGCGGCGCCAGAACCTAAACCTGGTGTGTCTACCAATTCCACCACGTCCGCATGCTTTAATTAACAAAGCGATTCTACTTGCAAGCTAACTGATTGATTCTTATGCGAATATTAAACCTACGCATCAGCCCACGCTTGAAGGGTGCGAATTGTGCCATAGAGCCATGCACTGTTCAACCGCTAGAGGGATTTAGCATAGAAATACATTTAGAATTCAGCACTAGTCTCGCGCTGACGCACTACAAGCGAAGTAAAACTCTCACGCCAAGAGGCAATTAACGTCAAATCAACCTGAGCAACATCAAAATTTGACTCAAGATTAACGGTTTTAATCAAGATCTCATCACTTTGAATATCGTTTAGGGCAATTGCGGGCGCTAACCACAATGATTCGTAATAAGTATGTAATTGTCCTAACCAAGAGTTTGCGTCTTTGCGTAAAGTAATTAACTCTTCTGCTTCAACAGGGTATTTTTTCGCAGCTTGAAACGCGGCGATTAAATCAGCTTCAGTTTGGATATTGACGCTATTTTTGAGCCAATAACTCTCGGCGATTTCGCGTAGGTAATGTTGATAAGCGCAGATTAAATGGAACGCGGCTGCTTCTTTGACAGAGTTTAGATGTATGGGTGTGCAAACAGCCTCGTCAATATCATCAAGCAGCGATTTGGCTTGTGCCAACTTTTGATTAACACGATTCAGGGATTGCTTTGACATAAACTGTGCCTAGTGTAATTGGACGGACTCCGACAATTCTCCACGACATCTCACCCCGTAAAAGAACTGCCGGAGTCATGTGGCATACATGTGACACAGTTGTGACGAAGCGAATTAAAACAAATTTATTTCGCCGGCACTTTCCATTTACCGCCTTCATAAAACGCCTTCCAACCTGTGGCTTTGCCATCCACTTCGGTCTGCACATACTGTTCTTTGGTTTTGCGACTAAAACGGATAATGGATTTAATGCCATTAGGATCAGCAACAGGTGCAGATAATAAGAAAAGATATTTTGGATCGATTATAACTTTAACCGATAGTAAATCATCGACCAAAGGTGCACGTGTTTCACGATTTTTCGGAAATTGACTAGCAGCGAGAAACAAACCTGCCGCACCATCACGTAACACGTAATGGTCATCAACTTTCTCACAACGCAAATCGGCCATAACGATAGGATCAACTTTCGGCGGCGCAGCTTCCCCGCTCTTTAAAAGCTTGCGAGTGTTCTTGCATTCGTCATTAGTACAGCCGAAATATTTACCAAAGCGACCTGTTTTGAGCTGCATTTGACTGCCGCATTTATCGCATTCTAGCGAAGGACCTTCATAACCCTTCAACTTGTAAGTACCCTGCTCCACCTCATAACCAGCACAATCTGGATTGTTACCGCAAATATGCAGCTTACGTGACTCATCCAGCAAATAAGAATCCATCGCTGAATTACAAATTTTGCAGCGATGTCTCGCACGTAACTGACGGGATTCAGCCTCTTCATCTGCATCAGCATCTACAGCTTCATCGCCAGACACTAAATTCATGGTGTTTTTACAGCGCTCTTTCGGCGGTAACGCATAACCGGAACAGCCTAGGAAAACTCCAGTGCTGCCGGTGCGAATTTGCATATGGCGGCCACACAGGCTACATGGGATATCAGTTTCAGTCGGATCATTAGCGCGCATACCTTTGGTGGCGCCAGAAGCCAATTTAAGTTTTTTACTAAAACCGGTGTAAAACTCATCTAATACTTTGCGCCAGTTTTTGCCGCCCTGAGCAACCACATCAAGCGACTCTTCCATATTTGCGGTGAAACTGTAATCCATCAAATCATCAAAACTTTCTACTAAACGTTCGGTAACTATATCGCCCATTTTTTCAGCGTAAAAGCGACGATTTTCAATACGAGCATAACCACGATCTTGAATAGTAGAGATGATCGCCGCATACGTGGACGGACGGCCAATGGCACGCTTTTCTAACTCTTTAACTAAACTTGCTTCACTGTAACGCGCTGTTGGCTTGGTAAAATGTTGCGTTGGATTGACTTTAATAAGAGGCAAGACTTGACCAACTTTAAGATCAGGTAGCACCACGTCTTCATCTTTTTTGACAACTTGCGGTAATACTTTTGTAAAACCGTCAAAACGCACCACACGGCCTCTTGTACGCAACTCAAATTTCCCAGCATGTACAACTATACTAGTGCTGGTGTATTCCGCAGGGCTCATTTGGCAAGCGACAAACTGTTGCCAAATCAAGGTATATAAACGTTCAGCATCCCGCTCCATCGCACTTAATTGGTTTGGTTGTACGCTCACATTGGAAGGACGAATAGCTTCATGCGCTTCCTGCGCGCCTTCTTTGCTGGAGTACAGCACTGGGCTCTCAGGTAAATAACGCTTACCGTAACTCTCTAATATGTAATCACGACACGCTTCGACTGCATCTTTACTCAAGTTCGTGGAATCGGTACGCATGTAGGTGATGTAGCCGGCCTCGTATAGACGCTGCGCCATCATCATGGTTTTCTTAACTCCAAAACCCAACCGCGTGCTGGCAGCTTGCTGCAATGTAGAGGTAATAAAAGGTGCCGAAGGTTTTGATTGTGTAGGCTTATCTTCACGGCTAACAACTGTGTAAGTTGATGCTTGAAGACTTTTAACGGCTGCCATTGCCTGCGTTTCATTGACTGGTTTGAATGCTTCGTCACCCTGCTTTTTGACTTCAAAGGGGACATTTTCACTTTTACTGGCTTGTAGATCAGTAAACACCGTCCAATATTCTTCAGGGATAAAAGCGCGAATTTCGCGCTCGCGCTCGACCACCAAGCGCACCGCTACGGATTGCACACGCCCTGCAGACAACCCGCGCGCTACTTTTTCCCAGAGTAACGGCGACACCATGTAGCCTACAACACGATCCAAAAAGCGACGTGCTTGCTGAGCATCTACCCGGTTTTGATCAATGGGGCCGGGATTTTTAAACGCGTTTTGAATCGCCGTTTGGGTGATTTCGTTAAACACTACGCGACGATAACGGCTTGAATCTCCACCTATAGCTTCACGCAAGTGCCAAGCAATAGCCTCTCCCTCTCTATCCAAGTCGGTTGCGAGATAGATAATGTCAGCTTTTTCGGCGAGCTTTTTCAGTTCATCCACAACTTTTTCTTTACCAGGAAGAATTTCGTAGTGTGCTTCCCAATTGTTATCAGGGTCGATGCCCATGCGATTAATAAGCTGCGTTTTGCCTTTCTTGGCTTGATAAACCGCTTTGTCTTCAGGCGACATTTTTCGGGTCGCTGCAGCTTGCTTGGCACGTTCTTTTGCATCCACAGGCTTCGCGCCGCCACTAGTAGGCAGATCACGAATATGACCAATACTGGATTTAACAATAAAATCGTTACCAAGATACTTATTAATAGTCTTGGCTTTAGCGGGTGACTCTACAATAACTAAGGATTTGCCCATGGTTAAAATATCTTTCTCATCGAATAAGGTGTTTAAAGGCGAGCGAGCATGTCGCCTGAGGTAGAGCAAAGCATAGACATAAGTTGACTGTTTTGCCGCAAAGGTGCGCATATATAAGACTTGCAGCTGCGGGGGTCAAGCAAATGTTAATGGAGGCCTCGCTTAAATCTGCTATTTCGGCTTGATTTGCAAAGCATTAAGCACTTCCAACAATTCAATGATTTGCAGTAAGACTGGTTCGCCGCCATGCTCTTGCCAGTAAACACACAGGCCTTTACTGCCCCCACTCACGCCCCGTACCGACTCTGGCAGCAAAGGTAAATATTTTCCGAGAACCGCTTGTTCAGCATCGCTTGCGCGTAAACTTCCCTGCCACGCCCAACACCCTAAAAAATGGATATCGTGGGTATAACTGGTTCGCAGTAAAAACCAGTCGTCATCGAGTTGATGATCCGTTGGTGCAATAAAATACACAGGGACAGGAGCAGGTTTTTCACTTTGTGTTGCTTGTTGCGGTAAATTTTTGACGGTAATTCGAATACCCTTCGCAAGCGCAAGCGCACGTAAACGTGCTTTATTTTTTTGCGCCGGACTAGGTCGCATCATCATCGCTGGGCCAACAACCAAAGCCACAGCGATAACTATTATGATAAAAACCCACATTTGTAATTCCTCTAAAACCAGATATTAAGCATTGCGCATGAATTCGAGCCCATTATCTTTTATTGTAGCGGTAACATGCCGCTACATATTTACATAGTGCAACCTGCAATGTATTGCAGTTTTGTCCACGAAAAAGTTGCTTAAATCATTCTGCTTGCTGCATATCTTCCAGCTCAGCCCAACGTTCAAAATAATTTTCCAATTGCAACTCGGCTTGCGCTAATGCTTGCAACTTTTCTTCGCGTATTTTTACCGCTTGCGAATAAAAATCTGCCGCTGATATTTGATTTTTTAATTCAATTATTGATTGCTCAACAACTTCAATAAGCTTGGGCAAATCATCGAATTCTTTTTGGAATTTATAGCTCAGTTTTTTTATGCGTGTTTGAAGTTTAGGTGAATTAGTAGTTGCAACTTTTTCAACAGCAGCGGTTACTGGTACTGCTGCTACAACCTGCGGCGAGGCAGGTTTAACAACGTCTAACCCGCCATCAGTTTCAGGCAAATCGGATTCAGTCCATTTACCGCCTTGACGCAACCAATCATCATAACCGCCCACATATTCGAGGACATTACCTCGACCTTCAAAGGCAATAACGCTGCTGACAATATTATTGAGGAATGCACGATCATGGCTTACTAGCAAAACTGTGCCCTGATAATCCGTTAAAATTTCTTCTAGCAATTCCAATGTTTCAACATCCAGATCATTTGTCGGCTCATCGAGCACTAAAAGATTGGCGGATTTGCTAAATAATTTTGCTAGTAGAACACGATTGCGCTCACCGCCAGACAGCGCGCGCAATGGAGTTCGCGCGCGTTCGCCACTGAATAAAAAATCACTTAAATAAGAAAATATATGTTTTGATTTTCCATCGATTTCAATAAATTCACGGCCTTCGGCAATATTGTCTACTGCACTTTGATTCAAATCCAGTTGGTCGCGTAGCTGGTCAAAATAAGCTACCGATAAATTTGTACCCAAGCGCACGTTACCTTTCTGCGCTTGCAGCTCGCCCAAAATTAATTTAAGAACTGTACTTTTTCCCGCTCCATTTGCACCCACCAAACCAATACGATCACCGCGCACAATAGTGGTTGAAAAATTTTCAACAATTTTTTTATTGCCCCACGCATAAGACACATTCGTAAGCTCCGCTACAAGCTTGCCAGAGGCTTCACCACTCGCCAGTGAAAAGCTTGCCTTGCCGATGACTTCACGACGCTCTGAACGCACATTGCGCAATTCTTTTAAGGCCCGCACGCGACCTTCATTGCGCGTACGACGCGCTTTAATACCTTGGCGAATCCACACTTCTTCTTCAGCAAGTCGCTTATCAAATAAGTCATTGTGACGCGCCTCTTCGGCCAAAGCTTGTTCGCGATAAACTAAATAACTGGCGTAATCGCCAGACCAATAACGTAAATTGCCACGATCCAATTCAACAATATGAGTCGCCAAATTTTGTAGGAGTGAACGGTCATGCGTAATAAAAACCAAAGCCCCATTAAAATTTAGCAATTGTTTTTCTAACCAATCAATAGCTGCAATATCTAAATGGTTAGTTGGCTCATCAAGCAACAACACGTCTGGGTCTAAGACAAGAGCTCGCGCCAATGCGACACGGCGACGCCACCCGCCGGATAACTCACTCATAAATTTATCAGCGGGTAAATCTAAACGCGTTAAAATCGATTCAACTTTTTGTTGCATTAACCAACCATCACGCGCCTCAATATCATGTTGTAGCTTTTCCATGCGCGCCATGATTTCATCGGTGAATTCTGTTCCGTGAGCAAGATGATGATACTCACTCAACAAACTACCCAGACCAGGAAATGCGCTCGCGACCAAGTCAAATACAAGCTGATCATCGGCATCCGGTAAATCTTGCTCCAACCGCGCGATGCGAATGCCATTTTGTAAAACTACTTCACCCTTATCTAAGTCAACTTCGCCTGCAATAACTTTTAACAAACTGGACTTGCCTGCGCCGTTACGCCCGATCAAACACAAACGCTGACCTTTTTCTACAACCAATTCAACACCATCAAGTAATACTTGCAGGCCATAACTTAAATAAGCTTTTTCGATTTTAATAAGAGACATAGAGATAACTACTAAGGAATATTTGAGGAAAGCTAATGCACTTACAAGAAGGACATAAACATAAGTAGGAAATTTTCAAACGACAACTGCACAATATTTTTATACAATTTTTATTTCTTTAACATAATTAATTTAGTACCACTCAACATATCATGCAGCATTCGTTTTTGCGGATGAAAAAATCTACACCAATAACCAAAACCTAACAGTAACAAAGATAGTATTGCTGTAATACTACGAACAGCACATTGGCGATAGTTAGCATGCCGGTTTGTTTGTGCATCTACCATTTTAAAATGCCAGGTTTTCATCGCCAACGTTTGGCCAAATTTGTGCCAAAAATACATATAAAATAATACTAATATCGCGACCCAACCCATACTAATTAAACTGCCGGATAATATACTCCAGTGAATTCTCTGCCCTGCTTCTGGCTGTCCTTGTATTAATACACGTATGGCCACCACTATCGCACCATATGCAATACTAATTGCCGCTAACAGTAGGCTGTCATAAACCATTGCAGCAATAATTCGCAACAAGCTTGGGGATTGATATTCAATAGGTGTTGTTGGTTGAGATATTTTCATGGGGCTTTTTAATTATGGGGCTCTTAGTTGTGGGGCTCTTTGTTGTGGAGCTGTTAATTATGGAACTCTTTTTATGAAACTCCTAATTACTGTAAATCGTAATTATAGGACTTGTCTCTAGTGGCTGTAATGAATGAGCGACGGATGATTTATATCGATATGCCGGCCAATGCCAATGACTCCGTGTCCTTGTAAAGTTGTTTCTTCGCGACGCAAGTAGATAGGAGGCCTGTGCTCAGCACAAACATAGGTGCCATTAGTGGAATGATCAATGAGTACATATTTTCCGCGCCGAAATGCAATATGACAATGCTCGCGTGAGCAAAGCGCCTCATCAAAAAAAAGATCTGACTTATTAGCATCACGTCCGATAGCAAACGGAGTTTGATCTGGCAATAAGCTGATAGTTTTATCGCCAACAGTGAGTATGAGCTGGAAATTAGCAACAAAGCGAGAAACTTCCTGCGTCGGCATTAACTGCGTGGAAGAGTTTTGCTGGTCAGCAGTCTCCCACGCCAAGCGATAAATAATCGTTTTATAGCTCTCGCCTTTAATATGAATGCGATCAAATAATTGACACTGCGAAACGAGAGCACAGCTTAGGTTATCCACAACGCCCTGAGTCAACACAATCTGATTTGCCCGAGCGATATGCGCCACATAAGCGGCATCGTTTACGGTATCCCCAAACGCATCATTGTGCGTTAACACCGTATCGCCAAAAGCAATACCAATACGAATCCCCAAACCTGTTTCAGCAAATTCACGACTTGAGCGTTGTTGAATGGCAATCGCCGCCTCACACGCAGCGCTAGCGCTATCAAAACGCGCCATCACTTCATCGCCAATCGTCTTTACAACCGTCCCCTCACGCACAATCGTGGATGACGCCATAAAACTTATAGCATTATCCACAAGAGCTTTAGCTTCCTGATTACCCACACTCTTATAGAGCGCTGAGCTACCTGAAATATCAGCAAACATAATGGCTTGTTGGGTATTTAAGTCAGACATTGACGGAAAATAGCTCTGAATTAATAAATACGGATTCTAACAGGCACAGAGACGTAAAAAACCACCGTTATGCAATTAGAAGCAATAGGACAGCGAAAACGGACAAATTACTCACAAAAACTAATATCGTCAAATAATGATTTCTTAAACTAATGTGATTTGTACTTTATGTTAGATGTCACACGGACTGCCCCTACGCCTGCTAATAAACTCAGCTTTTACTTTAAAGATTCTCTCTAACTATTAAGCACTGTTGAGAATTCATACGACAGATTCTGCCATTGCTGTGCTCTGTTCATTCACATCAATTCCAGTATTTATTTGCTACCTGACTCCATTTTGGAGGAACGCATTATGGATACTTCCACCCCTGAGCCACACCAAACACTTTTTCCCGAAATGCTACGCAAAATGAATGCGTATTGGCAGGCTGCCAATTATCTTTCCGTAGGACAGATTTATCTATTCGATAACCCTCTACTCAAACGGCCTTTAGCACTCAGCGATATCAAACCTACATTATTGGGTCACTGGGGTACTACGCCCGGGCAAAACTTTATTTATGTGCATTTAAACCGGGTAATCAAACATTATGATTTGAATATGATTTATATCTCCGGCCCAGGTCATGGTGGGCCTGCGGTGGTCGCCAATACTTATCTCGAAGGAACTTATAGCGAGATCTACCCCGATATTAGTCAGGATGAAGCCGGCCTCCAAAAATTGTTTTTACAATTTTCTTTTCCGGGTGGTATTCCCAGCCATGCCTCGCCAGAATGCCCCGGCTCCATTCATGAAGGTGGTGAATTAGGCTATTCGCTAAGCCATGCCTTTGGTGCTGCATTTGACAACCCCTCCTTAATTGCTGCCTGTGTAATTGGTGATGGCGAAGCGGAAACCGGCCCTCTCGCCACCGCATGGCATTCTAATAAATTTCTCAACCCAGCCACTGATGGTGCTGTACTCCCCATACTCCATCTTAATGGTTACAAAATTGCCAACCCTACTCTGTTAGCTAGAATCTCTCATGAAGAGCTCGATCAATTATTGCGTGGGTATGGATGGATACCCTATTTTGTTGAAGGGAATGATCCCGAGCCCATGCATCAAGCGATGGCCGCAGCACTTAATCAGGCAATAGATCAAATTCAAGATATTCAAGAAGAAGCTCGTATTCATCCGCTAATGCATCATCATGTTGAACGGCCTCGTTGGCCAATGATTGTACTCCGCTCTCCCAAGGGTTGGACTGGGCCAAAAGTCGTCGATGGCCATCAAGTAGAAGGGACTTTTCGCTCCCATCAAGTACCCATTTCTACTCCCGTTTCGGTATTTAGCTCGCCCTATGTAGCCAATCACCCGGAGCACTTACAATTAATTGAGAATTGGCTTAAAAGCTACAAGCCTAAAGAACTCTTTGACGAAAACGGCCGCCTGGTTGCGGAGCTAGCTGAACTAGCGCCACAAGGGCTACGCCGTATGGGCGCAAACCCGCATGCCAATGGCGGCCTGTTACTCCACGAATTGCGTATGCCTGATTATCGCGAGTACGCTGCAGACGTGCCCGTGCCGGGGGTAAGAGGTATCGGCGATACACACGTACTCGGGCCATTCTTGCGCGATATTATTGTCATAAATCAGGAACAGAAAAACTTCCGAATATTTGGCCCCGATGAAACTGTATCTAATGGCTTAAGTGCCGTATTTGATGTAACCGAACGCCAGTGGAATATCGACATACAAAATAATGATCAATGGCTAGCGCCAACCGGTCGTGTACTCGACTCCATGCTCAGCGAGCATCAATGCCAAGGCTGGTTAGAGGGCTATCTACTCACTGGTCGCCACGGGCTCTTCAACTGCTATGAAGCTTTTATTCACATCATAGATTCCATGTTTAATCAGCACGCCAAATGGTTGAAGGTGAGCGCTCAATTGCCATGGCGACGCAAGATCGCCTCGCTTAACTATTTACTCGCATCACATGTATGGCGACAAGATCATAATGGCTTCACCCATCAAGACCCCGGCTTTATCGACCACGTTGTGAACAAAAAAGCCGAGGTAGTACGCGTTTATCTACCGCCTGATGCGAATTGCCTTCTCTCGGTTATGGATCACTGCTTGCGCAGCCGTCATTACGTCAATGTCGTAGTTGCCGGAAAGCATCCATCACCGCAGTGGTTAAGTATGGAGGCTGCAGTTAAGCATTGCGCTGAAGGAATAGATATTTGGCAGTGGGCGAGCAATGATCAAGCGGTAGCCCCTGATGTGGTGATGGCCTGCTGTGGTGATGTTCCGACGGTGGAGACACTCGCAGCTGTGACTATTTTGCGGGGGCAGTTTCCCGAATTAAAAATCCGTGTGGTAAATGTTGTGGATTTGATGCGCTTACAATCGCAAAGCGAACATCCTCACGGTTTAAGCGACAGCGACTTCGACCAGCTATTTCCTTTTGGCAAACCTGTAATCTTCGCCTTTCACGGCTATCCCACGCTCATTCACAGACTCACCTATCGCCGCACCAACCACGCCAATATTCATGTGCACGGCTATCGAGAGGAAGGCACGGTTACCACGCCGTTCGACATGACGGTGCTAAACCATTTAGATCGATTTCATTTGGTTATGAATTGTATCGACCGCTTACCACAAACTGGCGAAAAAGGTGCTTACCTAAAACAACAATTAAAAGACAAGCTTATAGAGCATCGCCTTTACATCAACAAACACGGGCAAGACCTACCAGAAATTCGCAATTGGAAGTGGAGTGCGCCGCAATGACAGAACAAGTATTTCCTGCGACTAAGGATCATTCAAAGCAGCTTGGGTTGTAGTTGAACCTGTTCTAAAAGAACATCACCCAGTCATAGAATACCAGCGCGGTAGTTGGGGACCAAAAGCAGCAGAAGCACTCATTGCTAACGACGGCGGTTGGTACAATCCTGTGTAGAGTATCAATGAACGATATTCAATATTGTTTATGCCAAATATATTATTGAACCGTTTTTATGTTTCCGCTACACATCGTAATAAAAATTTTGAAAGAGACCGTAGCTTAACCGCATCATTCAGCACTACTAATGCTGTAATCACACCGCAATAAAGAATACACATTACAATCGCAATATTGGCCACGAATAAATAATAAACCCCGCGCAATTCCTTCTTTACGAAATCCGCATTTTATCGCTACTTTCTCACAAGCTTTGTGTTCGACGGGCATGGTTATCTGCAGACGGTTCAGTGGCTTACTTTCAAAAAGATATTGCACTAGCAACGCAACGGCTTCAGTTGCAGCGCCTTTGTTTTTAAATTCAGGTGCGAAGATTGAAAACCCAAGCTCGCGTGCGGATGAATAACCAACAGCAGGAAAATGACAGATCGTTCCAATTAATTGATCGAATTTATTAACGATAGCGAAGGTTTCCATCGCATCACTTGTTAATCCATTTTGTGCAAATTCATTCTGTACCACAATCGGTGAAATTAGCTGTACCGCTGAAAATTCGCCCATTAATGCTATATTATTTTTTGCTGCTATCCAGGCATCAAGCTCATTGGCTTGTAGGTGCCGAACATTAATAGTGTTACCAATCTGCATAATTTTTTGCGCCTCAGTTATTTTACATTCGCTGAAATTCCAGCTTACCAGATTCCTAAAATAAAAATCGCTCAACAAATTCAAACCAAAAAGATGTTTTATGCGACATATGTTGTCGGGTATTTAGATGCCCACCTCCGTGTAATATCGTGTAGGTGTGCAGTGTTAAAAGCTAGTGCTATAGTTGTCTGATTCGAAAGCTAGTTTAATTCACAAATTGGTTTAATTAAAAACCAGGTTTTTATTAAAACTGACTTGTTTTAAAAAGTACAAATATCCACCTTTATTACTAACCTAAATCATGAGGCATTGTTATGGCATCACCACATTTATCCAGTAGTGCATCAGTGGGCGTTGCTGCTCCGGTATTCGAAGAGTTCCATACCTCGAACGTGCAATCGTACGGAGAGCAGCCACGCGATTCAATGCGAACCATACACGTTTCTTATTCTTACCTAACGGAAGAACCACATATGACATTGGAGTTTGCGGCCTCCGACGCAACAAAGTTGGGGCCACGTACATCTATTCATTTGAGAGCAATAAAAGGTTCAAACCCGTGGAAATTTTCCATGGAAGATATCATGGCTGCAAAAGCTCATGTTTCGAATAGGCTTTCCATGTTAAAACTTGGGCAAATGGTGGATGCGCTTTACAAGATCAAGCAAAAGGATGCTGAAAAACAATGTGCGTTGGCCATCGCGAGAGCTAGTGCAACGGTACGAAACGAGCAAGAGATTGTTGAATCAAAGGCACATGCAAAAACAGTTCAGACCGGCGGGATATTTGGTTAATTCTTCGTTATTGACTGGCCCTTGTACGGGCCAGTTTTATTCGCATTGCTTCCTATCACAACACTAAAGGTTTATTTGACAGCTCATCCTTATCACTACTCGTAATTGGAAAATGTTTCTGTAAGTGCTGCGTGATGGCTTCGATACCGGCAGTAACGCCATGTTGAAAATTACTTTCTTTAAAATAATTTTCCATTGTGACACAAATTTTTTCCCATTCTTCTGCACCCACTTTTGTATGAATGCCGCGGTCAGCAATTATTTCTATATCTCGATCTGCAAGCAAAAGATAAATCAGTACACCATTGTTAAGCTCGGTGTCCCAGATACGCAATTGTGAAAATATATCTATTGCGCGGGCTTGTGCAGTTTGATCTTTAAATAACGGAGCACCATCCAGTGCCGCCTCGACCACAAACCTGATTTCTCCTGAATGCAGAGTTTCGCTGGTTTTAATTTCTTGCTCGATAGCAGCCAAAGTTGCAGATGGAAAGTGGCGGTTCACTTGCCATTCACTCATCAATAAATGTTTGGTAATACGTTTAATATTCATGGCTACCATCTCCCCGAAGCGCCGCCGCCCCCGAAACCACCGCCGCCTCCGCTAAAACCACCGCCACCGCCACCAAATCCCCCTGAGCCAAAACCACCACCGAATCCACCCATCCCTCGCCCACCACCGCCGCCCATCAATGTAAATATGAGTGCAATAATTCCAGCAAGTAACGCAATTGAAATAGCACCCACTAACAACCAGGCAACGACCGCAACAATTCCACCCGTCGCCAGTGAACCAAAAAACTTACCAAATATGCCGCGTAAAAGTCCGCCTATCACTACCGCTGCAACAATAATGATGGGTAAATATTGATGAATACCCTGATTGCCAGTACCGGTTGCTGCGCGCGGTTCTGGCAAAGGTTCACCGTCGACTACACGGATTATTTGGTCTACGCCAGCGGTTATTCCACCGTAAAAATCGCCTTGTTTGAAATACGGAGTAATTGTTTCGCTGATGATGCGTTTAGAAGTCAAATCAGTCAGCGCACCTTCGAGCCCGTAACCCACTTCAATACGCAATGCACGATCGTGTTTAGCGATAATAAGCAACACACCATCATCCACTTTTTTGCGCCCCAGCTTCCATTGTTCTACAACACGTAAAGCATACTCCTCGATCGTTTCACTTTCAGGTTCAGTAGTAGGTACCATCAGTACGGCGAGCTGACTGCCTTTACGAGTTTCAAAAATTTGTAACTTTTGCTCAAGAGTCGCTAGCTGTTGCGCATTGAGCGTAATGGTTTGATCTATAACCCGCGCTGTTAATGGCGGCACAGCGACTTCCGCCCATGCACCATTTTGCCAACAGAACATGAATAAGATAAATAAAATATTTATTTTATTTAGTTGGATTACCGGGCTATTTTTCACTACTGCGATACCTTCCACTACCACGACGCAAGGATTCATTCCCGCGCTGCTTCTTGAGGGCTGCTTGGCTGCGGACTAATCGGAGCAGTATCAAAATTAACCGCGGGAGGTTTAGCAATTTCTTTTTCATTCTCTACTGCGAAGTTAGGTTTTGTTTCATAACCAAAAATTTTAGCGGTGAGATTTGAAGGAAAAGAACGCACAGTTACATTATATTCCTGCACTCCCTTTATGTAGCGATTTCGCGCCACGGTAATACGGTTTTCAGTGCCTTCCAATTGAGTTTGTAGATCACGAAAATTAGCGTCAGATTTTAGTTGCGGATAATTTTCAGCCACCACCAACAACCTGGAAAGTGAGCTTGACAACTCACCCTGCGCGGCCTGAAATTTGGCAAACGCCTCTGGATTGTTGATAAGTTCTGGAGTGGCTTGAATACTGCCGACTTTTGCACGGGCATTCGTAACGCCTAACAACACTGCCTGCTCCTGTGCGGCAAAACCTTTTACAGTGTTTACCAAATTGGGTATTAAATCCGCACGGCGCTGATATTGATTAAGCACTTCAGACCAACTGGACTTCACTTGCTCATCATTGGTTTGTATTTTGTTATAGCCACAACCAGAAATATTAAGTACTGCAACCAATGCCAGAACTTTCCATAAATTATTCATACTTAGCTCTCCAAAATTTAATTATCTTGCCGCTGTTTTAAGCGAAAAAATAACGCAAAAAAAATATTAAGGCAACAACAATTTATTGCAAATATTTATTTTTTCAGTACACGATCAGCATACGCATCATAGTTTTCACTATTAACACGATCAATGATCATTTGCATCATAGCCTCCATCATTGCCATTCTTTTTTCCAGTAATTTATTACGTGCTTCCATCTCACAATGAAGATCGCACTTCATAGCGGATTTTTTTTCTCCGCTTAAATTATTAGCCGCCAACATATCCATCTGGTGCGCATGCGCACTGCACATTTTTGATAAATCGTTCATCATTGCCATTCCACCTTGCATGGCTTTCGTGTGTTCGGCCATATGGGCTTTGCGTTCTTCAGGAGTTTTTGCACTCATCATTTTTTCATGCATTTCTTGCATGGCTTTCATTTGTTTATCTATTTTTTCCATGGACTCTTGCTCCATAGATTGATGTGCCATAGGCTTATTAACCAGCATCGCCTTATTATCCATTTTCCCCATTTTACTGGAGGCCACAGCGGACTGATGAGACGTATGGTCATGTTGATCAGCAGCGACAGCTTGAGCACCTAGAAAAGCGCAAACACTTACGACTGCAATAGAATAAATAACTTTCATAACAAACTCCAAAGTTGGATAATTTTAACGACGAATTTTTTCTTTACCACAGCGCATACTCATAAAAAAACCATTGTCGGTAATTTTATATGCTGACAATGGCACAATTGATAGTGGCACAATGACGAGACGTAAAATTTAATCTTCCCAATATCCCTTACGGCCATAATGTAAGTGAATACCCTTCTCGTGTTCGCGGTTAAATGGAACTGCGGGATCAAAAAGGGGGGCGTCTTGCACTTGTTGCTGCGTTAAATTGACATACACTTTGGATTCAACCCAATTCATTTCCTGAACCCACTCTGGCGCTATAAGCACTTGGTGACCAAGCCACCAATTACTTGTATCAACAATAAAATAGCGAATGGCCCATGTTTCCTCGTCTAAAAACATTCCCTGAACATGGCCTATATCGCCATCTTTCGCATGAATATAATAACCAGTCACCGCCTTGTAACTATAAAGGTGGTGATCATGATGTTCTACGGCTTCTTTGTGCGCTTTATTAAGAGCATCTTGCTGCGCACTGGGATGATCGGGGATAAGTAAAAATGGGCTAGGATAAGGCCCCCAAAGGCCAGTATTACCCCAATAAAAGGGATAACCGTAATAGCTGAGAAAATCTATTTCGTATTGTCGAGACACAGGTTTTTCCGTATCAATACTCGGGCAATTTTTTACTTGCTCCATCGAAATAGTTACGTTTAATGTTTTATCTTCTCGGTTTATATTTTTTATCGCAATTGGCGAAAGTAAAACTTCGCGACTCGAAAGCCACGAGCCAGTTTCCACGATTAGATAACGTACAACCCATTTTTTATCGTCAAAATAAAAGTCTTCAACATGACCAAGGGTGCCGTCAGTGGCATGAATCGTGAAGTTTTCCAAATCATTTAGGGTGTGTAACATATGTAATCCTTAATTAGAGTCAGAAAATTAGGGCCAGAATGTTTAATGTGCCCTGAAACCATGCTTTTAGTCAGTTCGCTGGCGCACAAAGGACAGGCAGTTTTCGATGGTATTCGCCCTCGAAAGAGCGATTAACAACGAAACTGTATATAATGGCTCTATAAGAATTTGCGGCGCAATGAACAAAACAATTAAGCTTTAATTACATTTAACACCTCGCCGCCGCACGCAGCGAGGTGTATTTTTTTACAAAAATCTATTCCGTGACAAGCCAGGAGGAATTTAACCCTCGCTTGCAATTAAATTCAAACGCTACAACTTAAGTGAGTAATAAATGACGTTTTCATTTTTAGATAATTTATTTACTGATATTGGAATTGCAGAAACAACTTGGCAAGGTAGTCTAAAAATATTCTCTGTAGTTTTAATGACATTTTTCGCAAGCTTCGTAGCGATTTGGCTGTTGCGAATTTTAAAAAGACGCTTTGCACGTACCGACAACCCTTGGGACGACGCTTTATTATTGGCAGCTCGCAAACCTCTCACAGCAATAATTTGGATTATAGGTTTATCCTTTGCCGCCTCTGTAGCAGACGATGTATCAGGTATAAAGTTTTATACCTTTGCGGCACCCGCAAGGCATCTTGGCATTATCATAATGATTTGCTGGTTTATTCTTAGGTTTATTAGTGGTATTGAAAATATTCTAATTTCACCCACTGAGATGAAAAAACCTATGGACCAAACTACAGTTTCCGCTATGGGTAAATTGTTACGAGGTTCAATCGTAATAACTACTGCATTAATCGTTTTGCAATCGCTCGGTTACAGCATTGCCGGCATATTAGCATTTGGTGGAATTGGCGGAATTGCGATAGGTTTTGCCGCGAAAGATTTGCTGGCAAATTTTTTCGGTGGCTTAATGATTTATCTGGATCGTCCGTTTAAT
Organism: Gammaproteobacteria bacterium; assembly: GCA_031425935.1. Taxonomy (GTDB): domain Bacteria; phylum Pseudomonadota; class Gammaproteobacteria; order Pseudomonadales; family Cellvibrionaceae; genus Cellvibrio. The sequence goes on from JANPKH010000277.1 coordinate 25,121, forward strand.
GTGGGCGATAGTGTTCGCTCACCAGACCGAAATATAGAAGGCACGGTAGAAGTTATTGGTTGGCGCCTCACCACCATTCGGACCTTTGACAAACGCCCTCTATATGTCCCTAATGCCACTTTTGCTACTATTTCAGTAGAAAATATTTCGCGTATGAGCCACAGGTTTATTAACGAAAAAATTAGCATTCGCCACGAAGATGCGCACCTAATGGATGAACTAGTGACTGACATTAAAAAAATATTGCTTGAAGATGAAAAAATTGATAACAATCAAAATGTGATAGTGAATTTCACAGAATTCAATAAATCATCGCTAAATTTATGTATATCTGCATTCACTAAAGCTACTGATGAAATCGAATTTTACCAAGTTAAACATAATATTTTATTAAAAATTTATTCCATTATCAGCAGTCGGGGCGCAACTATAGCTTCGCCAACCTAACCACAATGGAGCCATAAATGACCGAATTCCGCACCGAACGCGACACTATGGGTGAGGTACAAGTACCCACCTCCGCCCTTTACGGCGCGCAAACACAGCGTGCAGTTGAAAATTTTGTTATCAGTGGGCTGCATTTACCCTCACGCTTTATTTGTGCGATTGCGCATATTAAAAAAGCGGCAGCACAAACAAATTTGCAACTAGGTTTATTAGATCCAGAAATTGCACAGGGAATAATTTTTGCGAGTGAGGCAATTATCGCTGGGGAGCATGCAAACCAATTTCCCGTTGATGTGTTTCAAACGGGTTCAGGCACCAGCACGAATATGAATGTGAATGAAGTGATTGCGCATCTGGCGAGCGAGGCTACCGGGCAAAAAGTGCATGCCAACGATCACGTAAATATGAGCCAAAGCAGTAACGATACTATTCCCACCGCCATTCACGTTAGCGCCGCGTTGGCGTTTGACCAACAATTAATTCCCGCGCTGGAAAAGTTGCACACAAGCTTACTGGGCAAAGCTGAACAGTTACACGATATTGTTAAAACTGGACGCACACATTTAATGGATGCTATGCCGCTCACGTTTGGGCAAGAAATTAGTGGCTGGGCCAGCCAAATAGAAAGCAATTACGTGCGACTACAAACTGCATTTCCGCAGTTGCTTCAGCTCGCTCAAGGCGGTACAGCAGTGGGTACTGGTGTAAATGCAGATCCACAATTTGCGCTTCAATTTGCAGAAAACTTGAGTAAAAATACGGATTTATTTTTTACTCCGGCGAATAATTTTTTTGCACTGTTGAGCGCGCAAGATACAGCTGTGGCAATGTCGGGCCAACTAAAAACCTTGGCAGTAAGCTTGATGAAAATAGCCAACGATCTGCGCTGGATGAACTCTGGTCCACTGGCAGGAATTGCTGAAATTAATTTGCAGGCATTGCAACCAGGCTCATCGATAATGCCAGGCAAAGTGAACCCGGTAATTCCTGAAGCGGTGTGCATGGTTTGCGCGCAGGTAATAGGCAACGACACAAGTATTAGCATCGCGGGGCAATCAGGTAATTTTCAGTTGAATGTAATGTTGCCGCTCATTGCATACAATTTATTACAATCCATTGAGCTGTTAAGTAATGGCTGCAATCAACTGGCCGAAAACGCTATTGCTAGCTTTATAGTAAATGTTAATCATATTAATGAATCGCTTTCACGTAACCCGATGTTAGTAACGGCGCTTAATTCTATTATTGGCTACGAGAAAGCAGCAGCCATTGCTAAAAAAGCATATCAGGAAAACCGCGCCATTATTGATGTCGCAGAACAGGAAACGCAGATTAGTCGTGCAGAGTTGGAGCGTTTATTAAATCCGAAAACACTAACTGGACAATAGCTCTTTACGCAAACGAGCATCAAATCTATCCACGATAACAGCCCAATCAGCATCACTTTTTATTCCTTCCCGCAAAAATTGCGCCTGCGCTGGAGTCCAAAATTTGGCATCCCAAATTTTAATCTCCGAATCCAGCGGGCTATGTGCCTCAATAAAATCTTCAATGTCATTTTTCGAAGACGATAGGCCAAGCTGCTCAAACAACATTTTAAAACTAGGCTCTTGAATATCCATACTGATTTCCTGCTGCAATTACAATGGTTTTAAAATGTATCACCAATAATTGAATTTAACTGTTAACTAACAAACTGAACTTATCTTTCTATCTATATATTTTTCTTCTTAATATTTTCTTTCTTCGATCTTCTCTCTATCTTTTATTACAAGGCCTACACTAAGGCGCCAAGTAATCTATAAATATAGGAATATTAAAGTAATAATTGCTTAAAGCGCCACTGGTATATACCAAACATCATTTTTTAAATCGATGCCACCAGCCATCTCTTCTTGCACAACTCGGTCTATGATGTAGACACCTTTCTCTGCCATATTCGGAAAGTTATCTATTCCATTATTGGGGAAACCAACTCTGGTTCTGTGGATATTAAAGTTATCGGCAAACTTACGGTTAAAAACTTTTTCTACACCATCTTTTCCAATCATAAAGCCTAATAACCCACCCCAGGTTGCTGTTGGATTATCGGAATCCCAACCCGCTAATGTGCCAATTTTTATAGTTTCTTTTAAATCACCTTCACCGTATAGAAGGCTTATGATGCTTGAGGCAAAATTAATTCCCGCAGCAAAGCAACCATTACAGTATCTGTGCATTGAGGTAATGTCGTAGCCATCGGCTTGATCAATTTGATATCGTTGATAAACCTCGTCGCGAGTTTGTTCCCACGGGATGCCCATTGCATATCTACTTTTCACAAAATCATACATTTTGGC
>JANPKH010000278.1:0-3409 GCA_031425935.1 Gammaproteobacteria bacterium
CAGAAGACAACCATGTTAATCAAATGGTTATTCTGAATATGCTAAAACGGCTACACGTAAAGCCAGACATAGTGAACGACGGTCTGCAGGCAATTGAGGCTTTTAAAACAGCAGAGGTACCTTACGATGTCGTATTTATGGATTGTGAAATGCCGGTATTGGATGGTTATGATGCAGTACAACAAATTCGCTTATTTGAACAAGGGCGTCCACAGCGCGCTAAAATCTTTGCGCTCAGCGCTAACGCCATGGTCGATCAAATTAAAAAAAGTATGGTTTCAGGCATGGACGATCACATAACAAAACCCATCTCAATCGGCGCCCTCAGAGACGCACTCAATTCTTTTAAAAAAGAGATTTAAAAAGTATAAAAGCGCCCGCCTATCAAAAATATTGAGTTACAACTTCATCTACGCTGAGTATAGTCATCCACGAGCCTAATATTAAATTAAAAAAGCCCAGCGAATAGCTGGGCTCAAAGCAGAATTTTTTACTAGCAAAATTCTAAATAAAAATTTGTATTTTTTTACTCTCAGCTCGACAACAACGCAACTGAAGGCACAACACTTTAGTTAGTAAATTGGACCCACGCAGTGTCTACAGCACCAACCGCTTGACCTATTGTGTAGAAATACCTAACTACTGCGCCAACAGGAATATTGGTTAATGTATAGGTATTAGAGTTATCTGCATTGTGAACCATGCGGATATTTTGTTGAGCTCCACCATTGACGGTGTAATGAATATCGGCCCAAGGCGCATTGTTGGAGTAAAACTTAACGCTGGTTGTGGTTAGCTTTGTGTAGCCATAGGCTGAAGCTGCGCTGGACGAACTTGCAGCAACAGAACTCTTAATTGAGCTAGCCACCGAGCTTTTAATAGAACTGGCAACACTACTTTTCACTGAGCTTGCAGAACTACTTCCGACAGGCATATTAAATTGTGCCCATGCAGTATCCATAGCGCCAGCTGCTTGACCGACGGTGTAATTGAACTTCACTAATGCTCCAGCAGGAATCCCCGTTACGGTAAAAGTATTGGAGTTATCTGCATTGTGAGTCATACGAATATTTTGTTGGCCACCATTGTTAATTGTGTAGTGGATATCCGCCCATGAAGCATTGTTGACATAGAACTTAACGCTGGTGCTCGTCAGTATTGTGTAGCCATTATTTGCAGGAACAGACGAGCTACTTGCTACAGAACTTTTTGAGCTTGGCGCTACAGAACTTTTGGAGCTTGGCGCAACAGAGCTTTGTGAACTTGGTGCAACGCTGCTTCTTGAGCTTGGTGCAACAGAACTTTTTGAGCTAGGTGCAACAGAGCTTGGCGCAACACTGCTTTTAATTGACGATGCAATGCTACTTCTAATCGAGGACGCAATGGAGGATGAACTTGTTGCCTGACAAGCAGCACCAGAACCACACTCCCACACAATGTCATCAATCGCCATCTCAAAGCTTGTGGTTGGTTGCGGATCAATGCTCACTATATTGAACAAAGAAGACATTGATTGTAATGCAACCAAATTACCGCGCAATGCAGAGACAGGTACAGTTGCTTGCGTCCAATCACCATTGCGAACTAAGCCATAGGTAGTAGTGTTAGCCGGAAAGTTTATGTAATTTTCATTGGTATAGGTATCGGAAATGCCAACTTTGAAACCTACATTCGCTGGAATCTTAATTCTGAACTTGAGGTTACCGTTGATGAAATTGCTCATATCGCGAGCTTGTCTTGAAGCAATACCACCGCCAAACCATTGCGGAGCAGTATATTTCCAGGCAATAACATTAGTGCCTTCAAAGGCTGGGGTAGTACCTACTCCTACCGAAGTCGTATTCCATACCCAAACGTCAGAACTTACCCCAGCTTCTTGTTTATTGGTAGTAGTAGTATTGTCAGTAAACACACCAAAAGTACCTGTTTCGGGTTTTACCTGACTACCCAGCTTCACTTCACCAAGACCATCTAATTGATATACACGAACATAATCGATATACATCGTGCCAGGCAATGGAGCTGTTACTTGCGCAGGAGTTGCCGCGTCAGTAAATTGGCCACCAACAGCTAGATTAAATAGAAAGTAAAAAGGAGCATTAAATTCCGATGATTCGGCAGTGATGGGAATTGGAGCAGCATACATGTCATGCTCAACGTTGTTATCGATCACCGTAAAGCGGATTTGGCTATCCGTCCAATACATGCGATAGGTAACAAATCGATTCGTTAATGGCCTACTTGCTACATAAGCATTCTTTGTTTGCCAAGCAGTACTGGCCGCACAACTTGCATTTCCAGTGCTACAAGCAGCAGCAGCATAAAAAATCGCATTGGCAGCGGTATAGCTATTAATATCTGAACCCGCGAGCCCGGCACCAGCCATGCCCGCAGCACTGTGGCCCATTTCCATAATGTCTAACTCACCTTTCGAAGGCCATGAAGCAAGGCTAGTACCCAACATCCAGCCCGCTGGCCATAAGCCCGTACCCACTTGAGGGGTGCTCATGCGAAATTCAATCAAACCATATTTAACTTGTAACTTGTCCGCTGAAGTAATTTTACCCGAGGTAAATGAGCGAGTGCCTTTAGCTTCTCTACGAGCTTCGATTGCCAACGCCTTTGTAGCTGTCTCAAAAGGCACATTGACGATGCTAAGGTTAGCTGGACTGTAATATTCAAGCTCTTGATTGCCCCAGCCACATAAACCTATTTCACAACCATCCCCTTCAATGCTGTTCCAAACACTAGAGTTAAGAGTATTGAAGTTTTCTTCGTAAAGCAGGTTTCCGATCACGGGGTTTAACACATCCGCCATGGTTTGCGCGCCAGAGATCATCATTGCGCCAGTAAATAAAACTAATTTAGCTTTAAAGCTCAAATTATTATTTTTTTGCATACTCATACATAATTACCCTTAACGTTAGCTTTTTTATTAAATAGGGATAGATCAACAGCCTCAAACATTGCATCAGCAACTACGACTGATTTAGCACTGAACTCCTGGATATGTAGATTTGGCTGAGAATCTGCTTTTTGACGCCAAGTCATCATCACATTTGCGGCTAGCTGTTTCGTCCCATGTTGCTAGCTATCTGAAAGGTGGGTCACTTCAGCAAAGGAAATGAAATCTGGGACAGACCGAAAGAAAATCTGGGACGAAGAAATTTTTCATTTTTTACACCCCAACGAGGCTTTATTTTTCTACCCTCGACTAAAACAACTCTAAATAGCAGCTGATAGAATTTTTTCTTTTAAGTTGTTTAAAACCGAGCAAATTTCACTTAAAAGTTTTTAAAAGTAAAATTAAATTATCAAATTTGCTTTTTTAAAATTTGAAATTGCGCATCACAAATGAGTGTATTAAATTCACGAAAAAAATATTTAATGTTACCTTTGTTGCTTATGG
>JANPKH010000279.1:0-4511 GCA_031425935.1 Gammaproteobacteria bacterium
CGGTAACCGTATTGTTAAGTATGTATTTTAGTGAAACACCATTTGCAAAAATGAACGTGATATTCATAATTAGGCCTTAATCGTTTTATAATTTTAGTACATTTAGCTTTGGGTGGGGATGTAGCGATTAAAACATTAGTATACCAATCATTTAGAATCCACGATGTCCCTGAATGGATCAAAACCTGTATGGCGTCTGTAAAAGCGTGGGTTGAACATTGGGGATATTCTTATAAATTTATTGATGATAGTTTTTTTCAGCAAGTGCCTAAGTGGTTTTATGAATCAGTGCAGGGGCAGCGACACCTTGTGTCTGATTTGGCTCGCCTGGAATTAGCTAGCCAATATTTAAGCCAGGGGTGGGATAGGGTTATATGGTTGGATGCCGATGTATTCATTTGTGATATTGATAATTTCACCCTTGCTAGTGAACACAATTATTTGCTGTGTCGGGAGTTATGGGTTACATCAAGGGACAATGAGATCTTTTTTTCCGACAAAGTAAATAATTCGGTATTGGTCTTTTGCAAAAATAACAAGTTTCTTGATTTTTATCGTAACGCTTGTTTACGACTTATCCGCAGCCGTCAGGGAACCTTGCGTCGCACTGAGATTGGCACTGAATTTTTAACTGGCATCGCACATCTTCTGCCGTTAATTGAAACCTCTGTCACTTTTAGTCCCTTTCTTTTGTCTGCCTTTTATCATCGCGATGAAAAAGTAATAGCGGCTTATTTGCAACGGCTTTCACATCCCATGCAGGCTATCAATTTGTGTTTAACCTTTAGAAATACACATTATCAAAATTTGCTTTTAACAGACGATGTCTTTGCAACGGTTATTGATAATGTAAAAAATACAGGTTAGAAAAATAAAGGTTAGTGAATCACTTCTTGGATAATTAATATGAGTAGAATTTTATGCGTTTGGGAGTTAGGTGATGATTTGGGACATTTGGGTCGTTTTTCGCCAATCATTAACGAATTGCTTAGTCGTGGGCATGAAATTTTTTTTATTGTCAATAATCTATCTAAAATCGAAACTTTTTTATGGAACCGGCGCGTTACTTTTTTACAGGCTCCTGTGTGGTATACGCGGCCGCTGAAACCATTAACAACTTATTGCTTTGCCGATATTTTACTTTATAAAGGCTACCAGTCGCCCGCGACCTTACGCCCTCTAGTGACCGCATGGAAAAACCTGTTTGATCTGATAGCTCCTGATTTAATTATTTTTGATCACGCCCCAACTGCGCTTTTGGCATCAAGCGGGCTTTCCGTGCCCCGCATAATATTTAGCAATGGTTTTGTCACACCTCCGCCGGGGAGCCCACCCATAAGCCTGCGTCCTTGGGAACTGGTGGAGAATGAACGCATTGAAAAAATTGATGCGCATGTTGTAAGTGTTATTAATACGGTGGCAGATGATTTTAATTTGCAGCAGGTTCAATATGTAAGTGATTTATACTCAGTGGAAAAGGTTGTCATTGCAGGATATAAAGAAATTGATTTTTATTGCGCAACGCGGCCTGATGCAATTTACGTAGGGTCCATTTTATCATCTGATATCCAGCAAAAACCTTACTGGAATATTAGTTCTTCGCAAAAAGTTTTTGCATATGTAAAATTTGGCTATGAACAAACTCTTCTCATCTTGGATGCGCTGACGAAACTAGGTGCTAACGTCGTTTGTTTTTGCCCGGGAATCAGCCCTGAAGCTTCTCACAAATATCAGTCCGCTAAAATGCTAATCAGTGACTCGCCTTTTGATTTACTTGCGGTATTTAACGAGGCCAATGTTGTTGTTTGTCACGCAGGCAAAGGTATGGTAGATGCCTGTTTATATTTTGGCTGCCCTATGATCCTTATTCCAACCCAGCTCGAGCAGATAAACTCCGCAAAAATTCTTGAAGAAATGAGGGTTGCCACAATTGTAAATCACAACGATAGCTATGTTGTTATTGAGGATAAATTTAATAACTTTTTTAACGATCCTCGTTATATTGAAAATGCTAAAAGCTTTGCTTTTAAACATCAAAATAATATTGAGTTGAGTTCTATCAAAGCTGTATGTAATGTTTTTGAAACCTTCCTTTAGTTTCTTTCTTTAAAGTAATTTTTTAAATTCAAAGCGCATGTTGTAACAGCAGGTTCAGAATCTGGCCCCCTGTTACAACATGAGATGCAATGCATACTAGTCTAAATATTGTCTATCAAAGATCTAAAATAAATCCTCAATCGATAAATATCTTTCGCCAGAATCGTAACTAAAAATAATTACACAGCTACTGGCTGCCATTTCATGTTGCTTTTGTGCAACCGCAGCGAGTACGGCGCCGGAGGAAATACCTACAAAAATTCCTTCTTTTAATGCACATTGGCGTGCCATTTCAAACGCGGCTTCTTCGCCGACTAATATTGTGCCATCCAATGTGCTTTTGTTTAATATTTGCGGAATAAAACCGGCACCTATGCCCTGTATACGATGCAAGCCTTTTTGGCCACCGCTGATGACAGGTGACTTTTCGGGTTCAACAGCCAGGGTTTTTAAATTGGGAAATTGTTGCTTAAGTATTTCGCTGCAGCCAGTGATATGACCCCCAGTACCTACACCCGTAATGAAATAATCTATACCTTCAGGGAAGTCGGCAAGAATTTCTTGCGCGGTAGTATTGCGATGTATGTCAACGTTGGCCAGGTTATTAAACTGTTGCGGCATCCAGCTATTGGGATGTTCGGCTAATAATTCATTGGCTTTAGCAATGGTGCCACCCATACCTAATTCTTTGGGTGTTAGTACTAATTCGGCCCCGAGTGCTTTCATATTCTTACGGCGTTCGATGGACATGGATTCGGGCATGGTTAAAATTAAGCGATAACCTTTTACTGCACAAACCATGGCTAATCCAATTCCAGTATTGCCCGAGGTTGGCTCAACAATTACTGTATCTTTATTAATTAGCCCTTTGGCTTCCGCATCTTCAATCATTGCTAACGCGATACGGTCTTTGATACTGCTGCCTGGATTAAAGCGTTCTACTTTCATCCAGACTTGTATGTCGCTGCGGAACAAGTGATTAATGCGAACATGAGGTGTATTGCCAATGGTTTGTAAAATAGTGTTGTATTTCATTGTGTGCCCCGGTTATTAAAAAATGAATGCGGTAACAAGCGGTTACAAAAATTAATCTAGTCGCTTTTTAAACCGTTTTGCCGCAACAATCAAGCTTGTGATGGTGAAGGCCTCGCAGCCAGAGTTTGGACTTTGCATAAAAATATCATAATCTAGCTATAATAATCCTAAACTGGGTCATGATTGGCTGCGATCTGATCTTAATCAAACGCTTGCGCGGTGACGGATCACGCAAGATGGCTACATTAATTAACGCTACATCAACAAATAGTGACGAGCATGACGCATTTTTCAATGATTGGCCTGATTGGACATTTACATAATGAGCGGGCAACCTATTCGCTCAAGCGCCTCATTACCTTTTTGCAAGCACGAAATGTGCAATTTGTGCTTGAACAATCAACCGCTGAATTATTAAAAGATGACCCAATGTTTAAGGCTGCGCGTCAGGTTGTAGATATAGACGGTCTGGGTAAATTATGTGATTTGGTTATTGTGGTTGGTGGTGATGGCAGCCTATTGCGTGGGGCCCGCGGCCTAGCAAAACATCACGTGCCTTTGCTAGGTGTTAATCGTGGTCGCTTAGGTTTTTTAACCGATATCATGCCTGAAGATATTGAAGTGAAAGTAGCAGAAGTTTTAGCTGGAAAATATACGGTGGAGGAGAGATTTTTATTAGACATCTCCATCAGGCGCAACGGCGAGATAGTTGATAGTAGTGAAGCATTAAATGAAGCTGTGTTACACCCTGGTCAGTTTGTACACATGTTGCAATATGAAATTTATGTGGATGGTGATTTTGTTACTACGCAATCGTCTGACGGCATTATTGTGTCAACACCCACCGGTTCTACGGCCTATTCATTGAGTGGTGGCGGGCCCTTAATGCATCCTAAACTGGATGCCATAGTGCTCGTACCAATGAACCCACATACATTAAGTAGCCGCCCAATGGTGGTTACGGGTGATAGTCAGATTATGATTCGTGTAGGTGAACATAGTCGTGCAATTCCAATGATATCTTGCGACGGCCACACCCATTTTGAAATGTGCTTAGGTGATGAAATTCATATCGCCAAAAAACCAGATTTACTAAAATTATTGCATCCTGAAGATTACAATTTTTACGAGCGGTGTCGTACAAAACTCGGTTGGGGTGGAACGCTTTTACATACTGAGTAAAACCTGACGCGATATATATTATGAATCGTGAAGAAATAATTTTTGCTCCTGTAGAAGGTTACGACTTAATCGGTGATGTGCACGGCTGTGCGAATACGCTTGAACGATTACTGCAAAAATTAGGATACAGCAAACATCTCGGTGTCTATCAGCATTCAAAGCGCCGCGTTATTTTTGTGGGAGATATCATTGATCGC
>JANPKH010000280.1:0-6449 GCA_031425935.1 Gammaproteobacteria bacterium
GAATTGATCCATCCTGGCTGACGGTTGATCTGGGGGCTACTTACTCTCTCAGCAGTGTCGTCATCGACTGGGAAGCTGCTAACGCTGCAAACTATCAACTACAGGGCTCTACCAACAACAGCACCTGGGTTACCTTGACAACTCGTACAGGGCTTGCCTTTGGTGCTCGAACTGACACTAATCCTGTTTCCGGTTCTTATCGTTATGTGCGCATGTATGGCACTGCGCGCAGCGTCGGCAATAATTGGGGTTACTCCATCTGGTCTTTTAAAGTTTATGGTGCTGTAGCAACTAGTGTTGCTCCAAGCAGTGTTGCGGTAAGTAGCCTGCCGAGTAATCTTTCAGATTTAGCGTTAAATAAAGCCGCAACAGGTAGTACAGCTGACCTTCCTGCAAGTTATGCGACTGATGGCAATGGCACTACACGTTGGGGATCTACTATTGGCGTTGATCCATCTTGGCTGACGGTTGATCTGGGGGCTACTTACTCTCTCAGCAGTGTAGTCATCGATTGGGAAGCTGCTAACGCTGCCAATTATCAGGTACAGGGCTCTACTAACAACAGCACCTGGGTTACTTTGGCGACTCGTACAGGGCTTGCCTTTGGTAATCGTACGGACACTAATGCTGTTTCTGGTTCTTATCGTTATGTACGTATGTATGGCACTGCGCGCAGCGTTGGCAATAATTGGGGCTATTCCATCTGGTCCTTCAAAGTTTATGGAACCACTTCGGGTAGTGTTGCAGCAAGTAGCGTGGCCACAAGTAGTGCGCCAAGTAATTTGCCCACTGCCTACGCCGGTTACACAGGGGTGTATGCCGGCTATACCTTAAAACTGGATGATCGCTTTGACTCGCTCAATACTGCTATCTGGGCAAAGGGTGATGGCGCAGTCGGGGGCGAATCTATCTGCCGTTTTACGCCTCAAGGTGTGCAAGTTGTTGGTGGAAACCTTGAATTGGTTATTCGCAATGAATACGTACCAGGAAGCTACTCTTACAACCATCAAGCAGAGAAAGGCGCTTACAACTATTCGTGCGGTGAGTTGCGCACAGTGCCAGCTAAAAAAATTAAATACGGCCGTATAGAAACTCGCATGAAGGCGCCCGCAAGAGCCACAGCTAAAGGTTATATTTCATCGTTATTCACTTATACAAATGCAGGCTCACCAAGAGAATGGGAAGAAATTGATGTTGAGCTTGAAGGTGGTCGCCCGGATATGTTCCAAGCCAATTTAATTTATGGTGTGAACGTAGCGGATTGGAATGGCACCCGCCAATGGGGTGCTTGGGAGCACAAAATTACTATTGCGCCTGCAGATCAATGGCGCGTATATGCCATTGAGTGGACGCCCACGGTAATGAAATGGTACGTGGATGGCGTATTAGTAAAATCGCTCGATAAAGATTGGATGGATTGTTTGCCTTCATGCGTGGCGCCGCAAGTTATGGCCACGCCGGTTCCTGATAACCTGACGGACTTGATGATGAACTTTTGGATTCCAAATGACAGTATTCAAGATGCATTTGGTGGCAACAAAGCAGGTAACGTTTACCCCATGACAACGCAGTACGATTGGGTAAGAATTTATTCATTGAATACCAATCCGTTAACAAATTGGTAGCCTTTGGGTGCTCTGTTTTTGAGTTTACGTTTTAATTTATAATTGACATGTAAGGTCTGGTTAAGCATAAAAAAACCGCCAAATAATATTGGCGGTTTTTTTATGCTTTTAAGTTGGTGTTTTTTTTGTGAGCCTTTCCATGCGTTTATTTGGGCATGATCTATCTGACCTGAACGGCACTTACTTAAGCTCCCTCTCCCCCAGGGAGAGGGTTGGGGTGAGGGATAACAGGCAGTTTCAAAACCCCTCATCCTAGCCTTCTCCCAGGGGGAGAAGGAATATAAACGTACCATTCAACTCCTAACTCACTTTTTGCAATGGCGGTTGATCTTCTAACGCAGCCTGCTCTGCAGAATCCAAATAATAATAGCGCAAGCTATGCTCGGTTCTACGCCCCGAACTGAACGAAGAAATCCGTTTTAAATAGCCTATTACCCGCGTACCGTAATCCACATCACGAGAGCCACAGGCCGAGCAGGCTTGTAGGGTACGCTTATCAATATGATGGCAGTGATTGCAGAGCGTAATTTTCACGTTAATGCAGAAATAATTACAGCCCGTTTTAGCCGCAATATTCAATAAACTTGTATAGCCTTCTTTAGATAAGGCCTCATCCAAGTTTAAATGCAATGCTGAGCCGCCATCCAAATAATCCACTAATTCACGGCCATGCAAAATAAATTTATCCAGTGGGTTGCTTAGCTCATCCTCTACCACGTAAAAATATGAGTTATAGCAATCGCGGTTTACTTTATAGCCGTCTGCTCTATCCCACTTCGCATTTTTAATGCCGAGATTTTCAGCAGGAACAAATTCGGTATTAAATAAATAGCCAAATTCTTTTTTAGCCGACTTATTTTCATTGAAGATGATTTTCAGGTGATCTTGCACAAAGGTGATATACGCAGGATTATTACCCGCTACTAATCCTTGAGACTCCGCAGCCTCTACCATGCCGTTGATGCCAATGGTTAAAAATTGTTTATCTAAACTGATAAATCCGGCGTCATATACGTTCAACATACCTGCCGCCAAATAGTCATCCATTAACTTTCTATAGGCAACCTGGTACTGTTGAATTTTTCTTACCTCACCCGCCAACTTACGGCCATCTTGCACCAAGCGGTTCATATTAATGGTGATGACATTAATAGAGCCCGTTGCCACACCACCAGCACCTAGCGTATACGAAAAAGTGTTATCGCTAATTTCATTGCGCAAGCGGCAGCAGGAAGCGAGCGAATCCGCATTGTCGGAGAGGTACACAAAAAATGAACTGCCATCTGCCAAGTGCTGCGCCATTTTGTCAGCAAATTCCTGATCTTTACATTTGCCATTGTCAGTGAGCATAGCGACTGTGACGACCGGAAAAGTCAGTAAGCTTTTTGTGCGCTCTTGGTTAAACCAACGGGTGAAGAATTGTTGCAACCTGTCTACCGATAACCAATCAGGTTTTGTGAAATCAGGGAATACGAACTCGCCAAACATAGACTCAAAGTAGTGTTTATCGTAAAGCGAAATATTCCAAAATACACTTTGATAACCACGCGCAGCAGCGGGTTGATTTAACGCATAAACCACATGTTGCAAGTGGTTCGCAATAAGTTTTTCATGGGTTTGCAAATAATTATCGCCAAAATCTCGACGGGCAAAATAGTCAAAATAGGTCAGAAACTCTACCGTAGCAATTGCACCAGCGAATTGCGAACTCACTGCAAATACAAAATTCACAAAAGTTCCGCAAAATGACTCCAAGTGTTTAGGCGCTTTGGATTCACCGCCCAACTTGGTTAAACCATCCAGTAAAAACGGATACATGGTGAGCGAGGCACAATAAGGTTTTAAACTGGTTTCGTCGTGCACGTAAATTTCATGCTGATCAATTTGGCGAAGATATTCCAGAGAAAGTTCTTCGCCAAATATTTCTGTGATTTTTTTGCTGACCTGGGTGCGGTTAACCTGCACAAAGAAATCTTTCATAATCTCCGATTCCATGGTCGCAATATTTTTTTGCGTCACATTGGCATTTGCATCCATCTTTGAACCATCAGCAGCATTGGTTGCTAAAAGATAATCGTGAATAAACTGTACTTTTTCATTAAGTTGTTCTGGGCTGAGGCGCAACATGGGCAACTCCTGAGTGGTGGTGGTGGTTTTTAAGAAATTTATAATTAAGATTTTCTTGCGTACGTACATCTATAAAACGTTGATTCGTAGTGGGGCTATTTAGCCCACCCAATTCCGCAACCCAGGGCCCGGTTTTTAAATAGGTGAGATAAGGTAAAAGGTTGGTAGCAATATTTTCGAAGCCAGTGTAAAGACAAGTTTTTAATTGTTGCTCGCAAGCAATGCGCAGTAAGACTTTTAATTCATCAGGCCGCCATTCACCGCCTAAAAATACAACGCAACTAATCAAACCTTGGTACTGATGTAATCGCGTTAAAAAGTACTCTGCCGTTAACAACTGCCCTGCACTGGGGTTACGTGCCGCGCTGCTATGGCACCCCTTACAACGCAGTGGGCAGCCGCTTATGGTAAATGCCAGGGACACCTCTCCCGGCACTTCTTGCCATACCACCTGCTCTGTCGAAAACTTCAAGTAAGTAGTCATAAAACACCACATATTGTGTTTAAATTTTATTTTTTTACTACATGTTGTTTTTAGGTTATGCGCTTTGTGAATCTAAATCAAGCAAATAAGCTTAGTAAGAGGGCGTCTACCACTTAAGAGGTAATGCGTTTTTTAACTTCAAAAAAAATGCCACTGAATTTAAAAAAAATCCGTGTTGCTTACGTTTTTATCAATTGGTATTTAAGGGGTGTAAGCAAAAATTGTATGAATTAAATCAACTGAAAAAAAATTTCCTGTTTATCTTTCTGTCGTTACTAAAAAATAAAATGCCGCTCAACCAAACAGTGGTATAGCCCTACTCCTTAGTAGGTAAATTCGGTGTTAAATACAACGCCTGGGTTTATTATTAAAGTTTTAAAGCCACTCAGGAAATGAACCTATGAGCCTCACTCTTGATAGTTACGCAGACTTACTTAAAATCGCGCGCGCTGAAAAAAATCCCCAACGTTTATTATTTGTGTTTACGCGCGCCGAAATTGAACAAGATGCCAACGAAGTACAAAAAAAAGCATTTGATAAAGGCATAGGTGGATTATTAAAACCCGTAATGTGTGTGGATAAGCCGACGAGTGAATTGACCAACTTTGAAGATTTGGTGGCCGAGTCTGACAACACGGAGCAATCTTGGTCGGTTATGTTTGCTGCTTGCCTTTCGGGTGCAAACGGAGTTATGCCAAGCAGTGAAGATGCTAATAAACCTTTGGATTCCATGATTGCCGCTATTAATAACGGTATGGTTAGCCAATACTTGGCGTTTAATCGCAATGGCGAATTACTGTCATTAGAAATGAGTTAAACCACCTTTATACTAGCTGGGCGAAAATTATGTATACAGGTATATGTTCAGACTATCGGAGACAGGAGTCGACGATAAGCGTACATGGATGTATTCACCGCGTGTCTGAACATATACCTGTATACATAATTTCTTTCTCGGTAGTAAGGCTTCCGCCTAAACAAAAAACTGCTGACTACAAGAGAAATTTTTTCTATGCTAAAAATATTAAATTCGCTGGTTGTGTTCAGCTATCCGTTTCGCATTTTCTTTTTAGCATGTGGAATTTATGCAATATTTGTTATTGCCGCATGGCTGGCAATTTTACTCGGCGCACTAAACCTACCGCTTGCGTGGACTCCGGTCTATTGGCACAGCCATGAAATGATTTTTGGTTTTGTTACTGCAGCGATTTGTGGATTTTTATTAACCGCCATGTGTAATTGGACAGGTGCGCAACCACTCCAAGGTTTAGGCTTATTTGGATTGGTTATTCTATGGATAGCTGGGCGAGTTGTGATGTGGATGGGTAATCATTTACCCGCTGAGCTTGTTATTTTAGTTGATGCTATTTTCTTACCCATTGTTACTGCTTACGTCGCCTACATTTTATTGAGCCATGGCAATAAACGAAATTTAATTTTGGCTGCCATTCTCACTCTACTTTCAATCTGCAATGTTGCAATGCACGCAGGCGCTTACACCAATAATTTCTATTGGCTATGGGCGGGGGAAACAGGCGCACTGGGGCTTATCACATTAATTATGGTTATTATTGCAGGGCGAATAATTCCTTTATTCACCATTAATGGTTTGCGCAGTAAAGGTTATGATGTTGAAACCATAAAAAATTCTTCTCTGCTCAGCACACTCGCCATTGCCAGTACTGCTCTATTAATTCCAATCAATTTTTTTACACAATATCCAAACGTGATCGGTGTAGTAGCGCTAAGTGCGGCCGTTATTAATGCGGTACGGTTAGGGCAATGGGCTGGCTTAGCTACCAAACGTGAGCCCTTATTGTGGATACTGCATCTGGGTTATGCATGGATTGTGATAGCGCTACTGTTAAAAAGTATGGCCGCATTTAATCTGTGGATTGCACCCAGCGTTTGGCAGCATGCATTAGGGCTAGGCGCCATGAGCAGCTTAATACTTGGCATGATGACACGCGTATCTCTAGGCCACACAGGTCGTTCACTAAGCCTACCACGTTTTGGTGTGGTCATTTATTTTGCAATCAGCCTAGCAGCTATCGCCCGCTTGCTAGTTGCGTTAAGTTGGATTGATTTTCGAATAGGTTTGATAGTCACAACTGTTGCATGGATAATTGCTTTTGGATTTTTTACTTTTCTCTACTATCCAATATTAATTAAACCACGCCTATAATTCTCACTCATATCATTAGCGTTTAAAT
>JANPKH010000281.1:0-3352 GCA_031425935.1 Gammaproteobacteria bacterium
CAGGAGCAATTTGCACAACATGGTTGCCGCAGGTGAGTCGCATGGAAGCGACGAATGAATATATCCCTATAGGCTCTAATCGGCATCCCTTCGCGATCCAGTCGCTTCGGGAAACTTCCTACATCCCTGTAGGTCGTCCATGCCTCATAAGGTTTTGAATCAAACAGTATTCTTTATTTGTGCCCCGTGAGTAATATTATGTTAGAGCGAAATTACTATCTCTTTCTTATCCATCCACTTAGCTACACACCAAAACATAAATACATGAACCAGTGCAAACACGAGTGATGCATTGTAAGCATTAAATATCAAACACAGTTTGTAATATAAGAACTCGTACCAAGTCTGATCTCCCACCTTCAACGTATAAAGTAACGTTGCCCACATAGATGACAACGCATAAATAAATAATGGATTCTTACCAAAGGGTAAAAACTGCACCAACACAGACTTACAATATTTTATTTTTTCTGCACCAAGGAGCAACAATAAAACCATGATAGCAACCCCTGATGTCATCAATACGAACGGGCTTGTCCAAAGGGATTTATTGATAGGAAAATAATTACTCCAGAGCAATGCAAAAGTTATCAACAATATACCGGCCACTATTAATTTTTTTACTGCACTTGCGCTATCGCCGTTAACGCTTAAAACTCGGGCCACCTCGAAACCAATTAATACATTCACTACAGAAGGCAGAGTGCTTAGCAAACCTTCAGGGTCAAAGGGAATACCTTTTCCCGCCCACAGATGCCCTGCGCCCAACACAGCCAAGTCAATTTGTCGAACTAAAGAATTTTCTAACGAATAGGGATTTGAATTTAACTGCAAAATAGCCCAATAGCCCAATAAAATTACCGCAGCTATTACCACACGCAAATACAAACCTGCGTAAAGCACAATGAACGCAGCTAACCCATAAGCAAGCGCAATGCGTTGCAATACTCCAAAAATTCGCAGCTGTTCAAATCCAGCCAAAAAAGGAAAAGCATTTAAAAAAACACCTATCGCAAATAAAAGTAAGGTGCGCTTGATAATTTTTTGGTGGCGTTGTGCCGCACTAATATCCGGCTGCAAGAGCCCACGCTGCGAAAAAAATAACGCAACGCCTACCATAAACAAAAAGAAGGGAAAAATGAAATCAGTAGGTGTAAAACCATGCCAGTCGGCATGTAATAGCAGGGCGTATACAAAACTCCACGAACCCGGAGTATTAACCAAAATCATCAGCGCAAGAGTTAAGCCGCGCATCATATCCAGAGCTTGAAAACGCTGCTTAATCATGACTTTTCTCTACGGAGCAATCATAAACACAGATAAATTCATTACCACTTTTTAATTTTATGGCCTTTAAGAGCATAGAACAAAATGAATGCATAACAAGGCAGCATTATCCAATAGGATAACTGGTTGTCACCTGTAGCGTCCGCAAGCTGACCATAAACTAATGGCAACAGCGCACCACCGGCAATACCCATAATTAATAAGGCAGAACCCATGCTCGTATATTTTCCTAAGCCTTCGAGCGCTAACGGCCAAATTGCAGGCCAAACTAATGCATTTGCAAAACCTAACATGGCGAGAAAGAACACAGAATTTGGAACCGATGGAACACCAACCCAAGACAATAAATTGTGCGAAATACTTGAATCGGTAACTGAAGAAAAAATAACCCCCGCAACAAACAGTGCGCCCAGCACAGCAGAAAGTATGAGCGCATTCGCTTGCGTTAAGTACTTAGGAATGCAAGTAACTCCGACTAAATAACCAATTACCATAAAGCTCATCGTGTAGGATGTTAATGCACCGAAATTTTCTACGCCAAGATTACGGCCATACAAACCTATAGTATCGCCAGCAATAACCTCCACACCCACATATAAAAATAAAGCAACCGTACCTAGTATTAATTGCGGGAATTGTAATACGCCCAATTTACTGTTTTCGGTTTGGCTTGTATCCCCATCAAAATCTAACTCAGCGAGCGGCGATAAATACACAAACCCCATGAGCGCTACCAACACTATTGCCATCATTAAATAAGGCATCACTAAACGTGAAGATAATTCAGCTAACTTAGCTGCCCTTGCAGTAGCATCTAATGCACTCAATGATTCACTACTAAATTGATCCATTCCAGTTAAGATCCATGCCGTAAATAATAGCGGCACCAGAACGCCCGCCGATTTATTAACGAGACCCATAATACTGATTCGTGTGGCTGCACTTTCACGCGGCCCAATACAAACAATGTAAGGATTAGATGCTGTTTGCAATAATGTTAAGCCCGCGCCCAGCACAAAAAGTGCTGTTAAAAATAAACCGTAAGCACTAGATTTTGCAGCAGGAATAAACAGCAAGGCCCCTAAAGCCATAACGCCAAGACCAACAACCATGCCATTTTTAAATCCGGTTTTTCGCAACACAAATGCCGCAGGTAATGCCATAAATGTATAAGCAATATAAAATGCAAAGGTTACCAATAGAGCTTGGAAATCATTAAGATCGCAAACAATTTTTAGAAACGGAATCAGTGAACCGTTCAACCATGTTACAAACCCAAACACAAAAAATAGCGTTCCAATAATAATCATTGGTATAAGCGTATTCGATGTTTTTTGTTCGATATTCTGCTTTGCAATCATATCTTACCTCTGTTTTTATTTTAGCTTTTTAAACTGTTATGTAATGCGGCTCGTTAACAGACCAATAATTTTTCTTGCTGTTTAGCATAGTAAATGGCACCAACCTCTGGCTGATTAATAGGCGCAGATAAACTTGCCGCAACACTAGGTTTCAACCATGGAATTAAGCGCTCGGATAAACCACCAATGAATGACATGCGACTAGGTTCTGTTTCCCATAACTTTTCAGCAACAGCAGTCATATAATTTGCACCTTCGCGGACAATTTTTTCAGCGACTTCATCTTTGGCGGCGGCGGCATCTAATACCAACCCAGCTAACTGCGCGTAATCGCTCGCTTTAGCGGCCCCCATACGATCCACAATCATCACGCCTTTCGCTTGCAAATGATGGCCAATTAAATCGCTTAACATGCTGTAAGGGCCAAGGTTATCGGAGGCTAGCAGAACAGCTTTGACAGCTTCTAAACCCATCCATGCACCGCTACCTTTATCACCAAAAGGAAACCCATGCGCACCAATAATAGTGGCCTTATTATTCACAAAAGAATAGCCGCAGGACCCAGTACCAGCGATCAGTACCGCGCCTTGATCGCGGTTATGCGCTCCCAAACAAGCGATATGCAAATCAGTAGTTAAATGCATTTGCTTAAACGGATGATGCCAATTGTTCATCACCTCATACAAGCTTGGCAAATTCACACC
>JANPKH010000282.1:0-13682 GCA_031425935.1 Gammaproteobacteria bacterium
ATTTCCAAGCTGTCGATATTAACTAACCCGGTAGCGTCGGTAGCTTGTAATCGAAGCAGGTTACTCCCTTCCTTCAAGAAAACGGTTGTAGCAGCCGTGTCGGCCCAAACGTTCCAGGCACCTGTGCCACCGAAGGCAAGACTCGCAACGCTGCCGCCATTTACCAGTAAACTCGCTGGGCGCGCAGTAGCGCCGTTGGCATAGCGGAACCTGACTTGATAATTGCCGCTGGCGGGAGCTGAAATGGCATAGTCGATACCCCTGCCGACCTCGTTATCCACATTTGCAAATCCGATACCACGAAAACCTAGATGATTGTTGTCCACTGTTCCTTCTATGCTACAGAAACCTGCGGCATTTTCCTCCACAGTGAAGGTTGTATCAGTGCCGCTTGTAGACGAGCTTGATCTGCTAGAAGGCAAATTGATAAGGCTTGACCTGCTGGAAGGCGAGGCGATCAAACTTGAGGACGAGCCAGGTCTGCTGGAAGGTAAAGCGATCAGGCTCGAAGAAGTGCGACTTGAAAAAGGACTGCTTGATACTGGACTGCTCGATATGGGCGATGGCCTTGACGAGGCACTTTCGCCTGCGGCCGTGCAGCTCACAATAGTAGCGGTCGAATTGTCACCATTGCCCTGGACGCCGAAACTTTGTGAGGCGCCCGGAGCAATCCTGCCATTCCAGTCTACATTGCGGGCCGAATAAGGATTACTGCCTGATGTGACGGCATTCCATGAAGAGGTCATGGTGGAACCGGTGCTGTGTCGCCATTGAACCTGCCAACCGTTGATGGCCGAAGTAGCGTCATTAGTCACAGTGATAGTGGAGGTAAATCCATTGCCCCAGTCGTTGTTGACTGTGTAACGACATTCGATAGCTGCCGCATTGGCAGTGGCAAATAAAAGCGCAACGGAACTGGCGAGCCGCATTGTACAAATGAAAGGCAGCCCGTGCCGATTTTGGAGTTTGATCATATAAACCTCGCTATGCATTACGGTGAGGGACTTAAACTGAACTCGTAGCCCTCGCGAACAATTCCTGCGTCACTTTGGCGGCAGAAAACTCAACGGAAGGTTGTGCCAAGACAAATAAACAATTCAGCCCAGCGTCATTATTCATCTATGGTAGCGCAATCATTTTTTATTAGAATTTAAGAGCGTTGGACTCATCGAGCATGCTAAATAATTGCGGGATTTGCTGCTTTGCGTTTATGCAAAAATGTTCATCGTTTGCAAAAAATAGAACTATTTCTGCGAATTTACGAGGTCAGAATTTGAACTCAGTTGTGTAGGGCTTTTATAAATTGATGGCGCAAAACCATATTCTTTTTTAAACACGCGGTTGAAATTGGAGATGCTGCCGTAACCAACCGCATAAGCTGCTTCGGCAACCCCCATATGCTTCTCCGACAGTAGGCGTGCGGCCTCGGTCAGGCGCAATTTGTTGAGATAAGCACTAAAAGTAAGACCGGCTTCTTCCCGAAGAATGTCATTAATCTTGCCTCTATTAATTCCCAAATCTCCGACGACAATATCCACGCTTAAATTCGGATTTGAATAATGAGAAGCCAGATAGCCAACCACTGCCGACTTTTCTCGCTCGTGCCTTGGCTCTGTAGCAAGTTGCTGATAGGTAACCGAGGTGGAATTTGCGGTGATTTGTAAGTCGTTCCGCAATGAAAAGAGCTGAGTTCGGCACCAGTAAAAAAAAACCATCCAAACTATTATTCCTAAGCATGCAGTTAGATAAACTAAATACCAATTTCTACCTTCAAGAATGATTTCTTCCACGGCGACACTTGAGGGTATTCCGGTAGGACTTTGTCGTGAGTTAGCTAAATAAAAACCTCCGACTTTATCCAACGCGTAACCACGGTCACTCAGATTGAGTTTGTGCTTCAGCATCCACCAATTCTGCGTTTCTAACTGTTGCAAATTCACTTGCACATCGCGCCATTCTTCGCCGCAATTGAAAAATGCTGTTGAGGGGCGGAATGTGCTGATGTCAGAAGGAACACTGACCTGGCTATCGTAGGTGCGTATTGTAAAGTCCAATATATTGTTCGGGCGGCATTTAACGCGAAGCGTTACTGAGGAATACTTTGACCAGTCGATCAATCTTTCAGAATGTTTATCGTCGTAAAATAATAATGCCAGCATCGCATAAGGAAACTGCGCCTTTGTCGAAAGTTTGAAATCGAAAATCAGATTGTAAGTACTGTCTCTAAGGTCTATCGAGGAAGATTCATTCACATCTGCAGCGGCAAATGGTCGCCACTGATAAGCGCTTTGCTGAATGGGCAACAAAGCATGCGCAATGTGCGAATATCTAATAATTGCCCATCCAACAATTAAGCTAAGGGCAATCAGTGTGAAAAATATAATTTTTATTCTTGTGACTTCACGCATCATTTCAGCCAATGTTGAATATCTGGAACACATTTATTTTTAGCGATGGTCATACGAGCAAAATGTATATCTGACGATATATTTGATCCTAGTGTACAAATTAAAAACTGCTTAATCGCAACACAACCTATGGAGCGAAGAGGGAGTGATATGAAAAAATTAAGGTGAAACTTCGCTATCATCTGTTGCTTTAGATATTGATTGCTGGTCATGCAAACGTTGGGTCATTTGTTGTAAATGGATAAGTTTTTCTTCAGCTTCACGTATAGCTGCTTCATCAAGCCCTGCGTCGCGCATTACTTGCAGCTGTTGTGTAATATTTTGCATTTCAGGATCCGCCGTTTCGGCGTTTGTAATTAGCATTTCCTCGCGCGTTTCGTATTCGTTGTAAGGCTCGGGACTTGCCAATTCCTCAGGGGTAGGGGTTAGCTCTGGCACAGAGTCATAAGTTGTCGGTGTTGTGCGATCGTCATCTTCTAAGCGCGCTTCGTTTATTGATTCAATCGCGGCTTCATACCGGGATTCAGGTTGGCTTTCTAATTGCGGTTCTTTCAAGTCAAGAGTATCAGCAGATTTAGATTTGGCATCAGTGGGGGGAGAATAAAAAACTTCCGAAGTAGTAGATTTAGTATTTTCCAGTATCGGTAAAGCTGGATTGTTTTCCTCAGATAAAGAAGGATCGTCAGTATTGCTCGATGGCCACCACAAAATGGCCACTAGACTTATAACAGCGATCACAACAACAAATATTTTATTACGCACGTGAATTTCTCAGGCTTGTTGGCCCATTGATAGTTAATGTCAGGCTGCCAATGATTTCTTATTAACACATTACAAAATATTAATTGCAACTTTAATAAATGACTAGCGATTAAATTATTAACTATTTTTCTAACTATTGATGCAAGCATTCTTATTAATAGTGCAAACATTCTTAATAAAAACCCCGGGTACATTGCTGTAACCGGGGTTTATTTTAAGCGAAACGTTTTACATTAATTACAAGCACTTCCAGTTACTCTTGGTACTTCAGCAGTACTGCCGGTTTGAGTGCCTTGGAAGCCAAACTCCACCGTCTGGCCTGGCGGGATGGTGGAATTCCAACTTACCCCTTTAGCGCTGTAAGGGTTGCTGCCCGTGAGAACAGTATTCCAACTGCTAGTGACTTTACTGCCGCCACTGTAAGTCCAAGTCACTGTCCAGTCGTTGATATTACTGGTGCCTCTATTGGCGATGCGAATAGCACCGGTAAAACCTCCGCCCCATTGGTTGCTCACTACATAGGTGCAGTTGCCGCCGCCAGTTACTACACTGGAAGCCGCACTTGAAGCTACATTACTGGATCTGGCTGAAGACGACTGTGTAGCAGTGCTGCTTCCTGCAGGTGTCGCGCTAAAGGCGTTGGAGTTATACGACACACCATCCAGTGTATATTTAACCCAGTACCAGTAGGTCGTCCCGTTACTCAAGCCGGTGGCCGTATAACTGCGTGAGTCGGTAGGGAGTGATGCGATTCGGATACGTCCAGTTGGATTTGAATCCGTATCCTGGAAGATTTCCAATGAACTGATATTGCCACCGGCAGACCACTTAAGCGCTACCTGCCCATTGCCCGCCGTTCCGGTGAGAACAACTTCAGAATTTACCGCTGAAGAGTTGGCAGAACTGCTTAATACGCTGATTGATGAATTGCTTACCACGCTTCTGGCTGAGCTGCTTGAAGCACCTGGAATGGTGTCATTGGGGTTTTTACCAACAAAATGCAGATCCGGCCGTGGTGGCGTTGCCATTCCGGCACCAAGGAAGAAGCTTGGGTGTGGTGGTTGGTTATAGGCGGTGTTTTGCCAGGCGATTGCTTCACGGTATTGAATGTCATGCATCAATGTCGGCAACTTGTGAGTCGTGACGTTGTTTGTAGTGAAGATCATCAGCTGAGTGTTGTTTGCGTTGCGCCAGATAACTTCTTCACGCCAGTCACCGAAGAGATCGGCGGATAAAGCGGGCGTTGATTTAGTGCCATTGTTGGACGCTGCACCTTGGTTACCAGCGCTCAACAAACGGTTACTGGTGTTGCTAGCTGGGTTCCACTTATCAATCATAGTGTTGTTCAGCAATTCACGCGTTAAGTCGCCGTCCCACCAGGCAGCAAAATTAACTGAACTGGGTTTGGTGCTACCGATACTCGCGCCGTTGGCGGCATTAATGCCACCAGCACTTGCCCAGCTTTCAGATCCTGGGCGACTCGGGTCTATATCCATAATTACACCGCGTCCGATATCGCCACCACCCAGAAAGCTCCAGATAATCTGGCCGGTTTTGGCATCATGCATTTCCACACCGTGATTGCCATAGCTACTGGGAGATTCGTGCACCATAAACACTTCCAGGCCAGCACGGCTTGGCAGGAAGTCGCCTAAATGCAGCGCGTCACCATGGCCAAGTCGAGTGCTGTAAAGCGCTGTACCGTTGTCGTCGATGGTAGCTGCACCATAGACAATTTCATCTTTTCCGTCCTGATCAACATCACCGATAGTAAGGCTGTGTGCACCTTGGCCTGCGACTGCGCTGGCGCCAGCTGCGCCTGAAGTACTGTCAAACGTCCAGCGGCGAGTGAGCTGACCGCCGCGCCAATCCCAGGCAACCACGACGGCGCGAGTGTAGTAGCCACGCGCCATAATCAGACTTGGGCGTTGGCCATCCACATAAGCAATACCGGCGAGGAAGCGGTCTACGCGGTTGCCGTAACCATCTCCCCAAGCGCTAACATTGCCACGTGCCGGAATATAATCCGTCGTTGCCATCGCAGCTCCGGTTTGACCATTAAAAATGGTGAGGTATTCCGGGCCTGACAATATATAACCATCAGCGTTGCGATAAACAGTATTGGCGTTGGCTCCACCTAACACAGTACCTGCAGCATCACGGGTACCGGGTGCGGTTTTCATAGCAACTTCCGCCTTGCCGTCGCCGTCCAGGTCGTACACCATAAACTGAGTGTAATGCGCGCCCGCGCGGATGTTGCGGCCCAAATCTATTCGCCATAAGCGTGTACCATTTAGCTTATAAGCATCGATATAAACGTTGCCTGTAACACCTGCATGGGCGTTATCTTTCGCATTTGAAGGATCCCATTTCAGGATAACTTCGTATTCGCCATCGCCATCGACATCGCCCACACTTGCATCACTGGGAGCGTAGGTATAATCGCCAACACCGGCGGGGCGGTTAAGGTTGATAACCCAGTAGGGGTTGTTCCAGGTTGGTTTAGCTGCATTTGCTCCGAGTTCAGCTCCATTTACTACAGGGCGAACCGTGTAAGCGGCAGCTGCCGTACCGCTACCATCGTGAAAGTTCGTGCTATTCGTAATAGGTGTTGCGGTAATTTTTGTACCATTGCGGTAGACGTTGAAACCAATATTACTTGGGTCATCTCCCAACATCCGCCAACTGATAAATATGCCGTTCCCTGACGGTAATGCTACTACGCCGCGATCTAAATACTCCGCCTGTTTGGGCGCGGCAAAGCTCATGGTACTTGCTGATAGTGCGAGCCCCGCACAACAGCTGGTAATTAACGTTTTTCTTAACCATTTCTGGCTAAGTAGTGGAAGGCTATTGAAAAGCAGCCCATGGCGATTCTGGAGTTTGACCATATAAACCTCGTTGTTAATTATTGATTATTGTTAAAAGAGGCACATCCTGACTTGCATAGACTGACGTCAGGATTGATAGCCCCTAGGAAGAGATAGCCCCTATGTCGATCAGCTACTGCATTCAATTTATTAGAAGTATTACAAAAGAATTTTTTTGAATGACTGATTTACGACTTGTTATGATTTTATTTGATTGTAAATGCAATGTAATCGAAACGTCAATGAAGTTTAATATTATTTTTAGATCGTATTTGATTAATCAAACCTAGTTAACAATTTAGAAAACTACCTAGAAAAATTAAATTTATGTGAGTCCAAAGCTTGAAAAATGGCATAGTTTTCGTTATTAAATGCATTAATAGCTGAATGTAAACGTTCTCACTGAAATTATCTATAAATATATAATTTTAATGCGTATTAATTAGCCATCTGAAATTCTGCTGAATTATGGTAATTATTTTAAATTTATCGTGCGCTCATGTTGCAAGCAATTCAATCATAATCATTCATAAATAGTCAATATATTCCAGCTTTATATGGTCAATATTATTGATTAGTGATATAAATGCGATCACATGCACCTAACTATCGATGTTTTTGGCGCATAAAGCGTCACTAGTAAACGGATTACATGAGGAAGAAGTCTCCAATAAGCTAAAAATAGGGAGCCCGACTTTAGCGACTAAAAATTAAGGTATCCAGGCACCCCTTATAAGGATTGATTGCGATTCAGATTTTATAAAATTACGTACGTTTTAAAGAGGAGCATTTCTTGATTGCCGCAAATGTTGACGATTACCGCTTGCTTGCCAAGCGCCGCTTACCGAAATTTTTATTTGAATATATTGATGGCGGTTCATTCAGTGAAACTACATTGCGCAATAACTGCTCCGATTTGCAAACCATAAGTCTGCGCCAGCGGGTACTACGTGATATTTCTAATATTGATACTCAGGTTGAATTGTTTGGTCAACATTTAAAGCTGCCCATTATTTTGGGCCCCATCGGGATTGCCGGTTTAAATGCGCGCCGCGGTGAAGTGTTGGCAGCGCAAGCGGCACAAGAAAAGGGTGTGCCTTTTTGTCTTTCTACCGTATCTGCTTGCTCCATTGAAGAAGTGCGTTCACAAGTCCAGGATCCAATTTGGTTTCAGTTGTACATGATTAAAGATCGCGGCTTTTTAAATGCCATGCTCGATCGCGCTGCAGCAGCGGGTACTAAAACTTTGATGTTCACCGTCGATATGCCCGTGCCTTCCGCGCGATACCGTGACATTCGCTCCGGCTTGTCTGGCGGCAGCATGTTTCGTCGCCAAAGCGCGCGTATCTTTCAATCCATGTTGCGCCCGCGTTGGGCATGGGATGTGGGTATTTGTGGTCGCCCTCATTCACTTGGCAACGTGGCACACGCATTGGGCAAGGGGGCAGGGATCGACGAATTCTGGAGTTGGATGGGCAAAAATTTTGATGCAAGTGTGACTTGGAAAACCCTTGAGCAAATTCGCGAGAAGTGGAAAGGCGATTTAATTATCAAAGGTATTTTAGATCCAGAAGATGCACTCGAAGCTAAAAAACTTGGCGCAGATGGTTTGATTGTTTCTAACCATGGTGGTCGTCAATTGGATGGTGCGCTTTCATCCATTCGTGCGCTGCCGCCAATTGCAGATGCTGTACAAGGCGATATCAAAATTTTGTTCGATAGTGGTATTCGTACTGGCGTAGACATAGTTCGTGCGCTTGCGTTAGGTGCAGATGCCGTCGTGATTGGCCGTGCATGGGTCTACGGTTTAGCCGCACAAAAAAAACAAGGCGTGGTCAATGTGTTGGATATTTTGGAAAACGAATTACGCGTTGCTATGGCGTTATCTGGATGTGCATCGTTAAAAGAAATTACACCGGAAATTTTAGTTAAATAAATCCTGTTTTGTCGCTTGCTTTACATAACAAAATAAAAAATGTGCCGTTATTTTTTCAGGCCAGTATTGAGGTGAAACGTGCAATCTTCTCATAAAAATAATACGCAAATGTCTACATTTCACGGACTTAGCTTTGCACTCATTCTGAGCCTACTTGGTTGCACAACTGCAACCGAATCAGTAACAGGTGGCACTCCCTCTGAGTCAAAATTTTATCCGCGCCAAATTGAATTTTTGGATCGCGGTTTAGTTGCTATACCAGCCGAAAAAGGCGTATTAATTTCTTGGCGTAAATTTAATGAAGATGCGGTGAACACTCGTTTTGATCTCTATCGCAATAGAAAAAAAATAAAAACTATTGCTAACAAAACTAACTTTTTGGATGAGCAAGGCACGGCAGGCGCAACTTACGACTTGCGCCAAGCTAATAGGCTGCTAGCAACAACTACGGCTTGGAATCAAACTTATTTCTCAATTGCGATAACACCACCTGCTGACGGCATAACGCCTGATGGCCAAACTTATTCCTATACCGCTAATGATGCGAGCGTCGGTGATTTGGATGGTGATGGTCGTTATGAAATCATTTTGAAATGGGACCCGACTAATGCAAAAGATAATTCACAAGGTGGCTATACCGGCAAGCTATTTATCGATGCTTATACTCTGGAAGGCAAACAACTTTGGCGCATTGATTTGGGTAAAAATATTCGCGCCGGCGCGCACTATACCCAATTTATGGTGTATGACTTTGATGGTGATGGCCGTGCTGAAATTGCCATGAAAACGGCGGATGGCACGACTGATGGACAGGGAAAAATTATCGGTGACGCTAAAGCTAATTGGGTGAGCAGTAGTGGCGAAATTGAAGTAGGTGACCGCTCCGGTTCAGTGGTTGCTCCTAATGGAAAATTCATGGCGCAGCTTAAAGGACGCATTCCTGCAGGGCCAGAATATTTTTCAGTATTTGATGGCCGCAATGGCGGCGTGTTGGACACCGTGCCCTACATTCCCCAGCGTGCGCCTAACAACGACAATCCAACTGCGGATGAAATGAAAATGATTTGGGGCGACGGTTATGGCAATCGTTCCGAGCGTTATCTCGCCGGTGTTGCTTATTTGGATGGCGCGCGCCCAAGTATCATTATGGCGCGCGGTTACTACGCAAGAACCGTTATCGCCGCCTACGATTTCCGCGAAGGAAAAATTTCCAGTCGCTGGGTTTTTGATACCTCCGCAACTGGTGTGCCGCCACAATTTGGCGGGCAGGGCAATCATCAACTTTCAATCGCCGATATAGATGACGATGGCAAAGATGAAATTATTTATGGTGCTATGGCGGTGGATGATGATGGCTCGCCCAAATGGACCACCGGGTTAGGTCATGGCGATGCAATGCATGTGTCGGATTTGGATCCGACTCATCCCGGCTTGGAAAAATTTGGCGTGCATGAGGATATACGCGGCAACGGTGGTTGGGGCTCTGCGCTTTTTAGTTTAAGTGACGGCACAGTGCTGTGGAAAAAACCGGCGGAAAAAGATACGGGTCGCGGAGTGGCAATTGATATAGATCCCCGCCATTTAGGTGCTGAAAATTGGGGTTGGAATTCATCGGAATTATTTAATGTTAAAGGTGAATCCATTGCCGCTGTTCATCCGCAACAAATAAATTTTGCAGTGTGGTGGGATGGAGATTTGTTGCGTGAACTATTGGATGGCAACACAATTTCGAAATGGGATTGGAATACCAACACAACAAATTCATTATTAGTTGCAGAGGGTACTAGCGCTAATAACGGCACTAAAGCTACTCCAGCGCTGGCTGCAGATTTATTGGGCGATTGGCGTGAAGAAGTTATCTGGCGCGCTGCCGATAATAAATCACTGCGCCTTTACTCCACCAATATTCCCACTGAATCCGGATTAACAACATTAATGCAGGACGCCCAGTATCGCGTTGCTATTGCCTGGCAAAACACCGCCTACAATCAACCGCCACACCCAAGCTTTTATTTGGGCGATAAAATGAAAGCGCCGATAAAACCAAATTTAAAAATTTTAAAAGCACGGCCTGATCATTAAGTGACAATCCATAAATGCTGACCGTTTTTAACTTATAAAACTAACACGTAGCTATGAATAGGCCGCATTCGTTATAGCAATTTTTCCCGGTAAATTTTATGTACCTTAGACTGTTATTCGCTTTGTTAATTGTTATTATGTCATATGTGTGTAATGCCCATGAACCTTTCGAGATTACCGCAAATACACACATAACTGCTGAACGCATTACGATTAGCGTGTTAATCACGGATAGCACAGCAGCAAAATTGTGCTTACCTAATGCAAGCTCCACTAGCAAACTCCACGAAGTAGAACTTGCAGGAGCGCGTAAAGAAGTTGAGCAATGCGTTATGGAAATGTTTGTGCTGCATGATGGCGAATCGCAAAAAAATTTATTGGTAGCGAAAAGCGTGTCGCTAGGTTTTAACGAAGAAAAAGATTTAGATGCAACCATAAGCTATCCGCCCGCTAGCAGCGGAAAATTAAGCATTAAAGCAGTTTATTTTTCCAAGCTTAATGATCCCACTTACGGCAGCACCTTGACTGCAACTGCGAGTGCAACTGCGGGTGCAACTGCTGGGGCCGTTACTAAAAACACTTTTATCGCGCAGAAATTATTAACAGTCGATGATCCGCAAATAGACTTATCCTTAGCCGTAACACAAGCACCTACTCAGGCGAGTTTTGCTGAGTTTTATCGCTTGGGAATCCACCATATTATTACCGGTTACGATCACCTGTTATTTCTCGCTGCTTTGTTGGTCGTCTGTTTAAGTTTGCGCAGCTGCCTGGTTATTATCACTGCTTTCACACTGGCACATTCCATAACACTTATTCTCGCTACTCTGAAGTGGGTGAGTATTCCGGGCAATCTGGTAGAGATGGCTATTGCTGCCAGCATTATGTTTGTCGGCATCGAAAACCTGTGGCGAGCGCGTCGCAGCCAAGAGCCGCAGGGGCGCTGGCTGCTCACGTTTGGTTTTGGGTTAATCCACGGTTTGGGATTTGCGAGCGTACTTTTAGATGCGGGTTTACCTTCAAGTGGAATGCAGCTTATAGCGCCATTGCTCGCGTTCAATCTGGGTGTCGAAAGCGGCCAATTGGCGATAGCTGCCATAGTTCTGCCTTGCCTCTTATGGTTGCGGAAATATCCGTGGTTCACTGCACGCGTGGTACCAGGAATATCAATAATGGTGGTTGCTGCAGGCCTGTATTGGTTGCTTGAGCGGATGGATATTTTTTGACAGAATTTATTTAACTTTTTTAATAGAAAATATTTAACTTTGCTAGCAGAAATTATTTAGATTTTTCTAAAAGAAATTATTTGCTAACAGAAATTATTAAAACTTGGCGTTCATATTAAAAAGTTAATGAGAATAAGGTTATGGAAAAAATAGCTTTTATTATGACCCTAAAACCGGGTTTTGCAGCGGAATATAAAAAGCGCCACGACGAGATTTGGCCGGAACTAGTAGAGGAATTAAAACAAGCAGGAATTTCTGATTACTCTATTTATTTTCACCCGGCATCGCTCAAGTTGTTCGCCGTACTTAAGCGCACTTCTAACCACGCAATGGATGAGTTACCTGCGACTACAGTAGTGAAGAAATGGTGGGCTTATATGGCGGATATCATGGAGACGAATCCGGACAATAGTCCTGTAGTAGAACCCATCGAGCAAGTTTTTCATTTGGAATAAATCTCACTCTGCTCTCTCCAATGCGGTCAGGTTTAATTTTGTTAAGTTGTTTCAATATCTATAAATTTCCAATATTAATGCAACTAATATTTAAAAAAATAATTCACGAAATAAGTAGGACATTTATATGATAAAAAAACTGATAGCCATGGCTGCGTTAGTTACGGCCGCACTTATACCTGCTCATAATACCTTCGCCAAAACCGAAAAATTTGATGCTAATTGGCTATTTGCGAAAGGTGATATTGAAGGAGCCGAGCAATCAACTTTTAACGAAATAAATTGGCAAAAAATTAATATTCCTCATGATTGGGCCATTAGTGGAAGCTTTGATGAGCACGCTCCTGCAACTGGCTCCGGGGCTTTTTTGCCAACGGGCGTGGCTTGGTACCGCAAGCACTTCAATATCAGTGATGCAGATAAAGCTAAACGTATTTTTATCGAATTTGATGGAGTGATGGAACGCTCAGGTGTTTGGATTAACGGTGTTCACGTTGGCCACAGACCTAATGGCTACAGCAGTTTTCGTTATGAATTAACACCCCATATAAAATCCGGCGATAACCTGGTGGCGGTGCGCGCGGATACTTCAGCTCAACCTGCTTCGCGATGGTATGCCGGTGGTGGAATTTATCGTCATGTCCGTTTAATTACCAAGGGCGATGTTCATGTTGAAGCCTGGGGCTCTTACATAACGACACCATTCGTAAACACAAAAACAGCCGGTGTAAAACTGGAATCCAGCGTTAGTAATAATTCGACAATTGATCGAAAAGCGCATTTGGTTTTTTCAGTGCTAGGGCCAAATGGCAAAGAGGTAATTAAGGCAAAAGGCGCAGAGGTATTTTTACCAGCAGGTCGAATTACAAAACTTAGTGCTGAATCGATTATCAGCAAACCGCGCCTTTGGAATACCTACGATCCAGCTTTGTACAAAGCAGTTGTGCGTGTATTGGCCGACAACGGTGACTTACTTGACACTGATGAAGTAACCTTTGGCGTACGCAAAATTGAATTCAAAGCGGATACCGGTTTTTGGCTGAACGATAAAAATATCAAACTGAAAGGTGCAGCAATCCACGCAGATGGCGGTGCTTTTGGAATGGCAGTACCACTCTCATTTTACGAGCGCCGTTTAAAAGGATTACGCGAGCTTGGCGTCAACGCAATTCGTACAGCTCATCATCCATTCTCGCCAGAATTTTTGGACCTTTGTAATCGCATGGGCTTTCTGGTAATGAACGAAGCGTTTGATATGTGGACAGTAGCGAAAAATCCCCACGACTATTCTTTATTTTTTACTGATTGGTCAACGCAAGATGCACGAGACTTTGTCCGTCGCGATCGCAATCACCCCAGCGTTGTGATCTGGTCTATTGGCAATGAAATTCACGATACGACTTATCCTGTCGTAGCAAAATCCATTATCACTCGTTTGCAAAATATCTTTCATGCTGAAGATCCTTCGCGTTTAGTGACCATGGCATTGTTCCGCCCCAATACTACGCGCGATTATGAAAATGGATTGGCTGACATGCTCGATGTAGTTGGCCAAAACTACCGCGAACATGAACTCACTAAAGCGCACGCGGATAAACCAACGCGTAAAATTATCGGCACTGAAAATTCCAAGAACCGTCGCTCCTGGATTTTAGTGCGCGATAATCCGGCATATGCCGGAATGTTTTTGTGGACCGGCGCCGATTATCTTGGCGAGGCGGATCGCGCTGGTTGGCCGTTTATTTCTAACCCATCCGGTTTGGTGGATCGTACGGATGTCGTTAAATCTATCGGTTGGGAGCGTGCGTCCTGGTGGTCAGATAAACCTGTAGTAAAAATCGCACGCCGCGTCACTGAAGTAATCGATACTTCTGAGTTGCCCACCATGGTCGGTGTTGCCATGCCACAACCAAAAGGTCCTGGCGCGGTGAATGATTGGTCAC
>JANPKH010000283.1:0-7612 GCA_031425935.1 Gammaproteobacteria bacterium
GACGAACCCTTCGGCGCACTTGATCCGGGCATTCGTTCTGATATGCACCAATTAATTTTAAAACTTTGGCGCGAACACAACCTTACTGTATTTATGGTAACTCACGACTTAAGTGAAGGTTTTTATTTGGGCACCAGGTTATGGGTATTTGACAAATTGCGCCGCGACCCACATGCCCCTGATGCATATGGTGCAAGCATCACTTACGATTTACCCATTACGCGTAACAAAATAATACCTGCCGAACTGAAAACCACGCAACTGCAAGAAGCTTAATTATGAATCAATTTTCTTACTCTACAAAAATTCCTGGCAATGGCCATTGGTCGTTGGAAATTCGCCGTGGTGTACAAATGAAAATTACCGATATAGAAGGCGGCGCAAATATCGGTATGCTGTTTTACAATCCGCGAAATTTACTAGAGCGTTACAACGCTCCCGATACGCTCAAGTGTCAACATACATTTAAATTACAACACGGTAATTGTTTGTATTCTGATATGGGGCGAATCTTTGCCTCCATTGTCGAGGACTTTTCTGCAAATGGCGAAGGGAATTGGCACGATACTATTTGCGGTAATAGCAACGCAGCACAAATAGAAAAAATGTGGGGCCCACGCGATTATCAAAAGGATCGCAATCAGTGGCGACAAAATGGTATGGATGCGTTTTTAATCGAGCTAGCAAAATACGGCCTAAATCGCGCCGATATGGCCGCCAATATCAATTGGTTTAGTAAAGTTATTGCTGACGAGAATGGTAACATTCTACTCGATACAAAAAATCATGCTGCTTGCAATAGCGTCACACTCCGTTTTGAAATGGATACGCTCGTAGTACTGCATACTTGCCCGCATCCGCTAAATACATCTGACACTTACCCGTTCAAGCCAGTTCAAATTGAGCTCAGCAAAGCAGATACTTTAGCTGACGATGACTACTGCAAAAATTTTCGCCCTGAAAATAAGCGCGGTTTTGACAATAATGCACTCTATTATCTTGCGGCGAATTAAGGGGAAATTCTATGTCACTCACTGAAAGCAAACTTAATCAAAACAATATCATCGCTCGCCATCACATTTCTGCTGGAGATTACTTTCTCGGAGAAATAAAACAAGGCCAAACCTTTCGCATTGTTGATCTCGAAGGCAATCAAGCTGCCGATGTACTGTTTTACAACGCCAAAGACCCTAGCGAGCGTTATAGTGCCATGGACACCATTCGCACCCAAGGTAACTTATATTTAACTGCCGGCACAAAATTAATATCAAACACTCAGCGTGAATTGTTGGAAATTATTGCCGACACCTGCGGCCGCCATGATACGCTCGGTGGTGCCTGTGCAACGGAAAGCAATACTGTTCGATACAGCCTGGAAAAGCGCTGCATGCACGCCTGCCGTGACAGCTGGATGCTAGCAATTGCAGAGCACCCGGAATTCAATATTAGTAAACGCGATATAACCCACAACATTAATTTTTTTATGAATGTTCCGGTAACAAGCGAGGGCGGTCTTACATTTGAAGACGGCATTTCGGCACCGGGTAAATATGTGGAATTAACAGCGAAGATGGACATCATTATGTTAATTTCAAATTGTCCACAATTAAATAATCCGTGTAACGGTTACAACCCAACACCGATTGAAGTGTTAGTTTGGAATTAAAATATCGAACAACTTCCCAAACAGAAAAAATAAAACATCAGTTCAAGTGCTAGACCACACAAATACAATAATCTTCAGGGGACGACCTCTGTCGTATTAACCTACAGGACGACCTGTCGGAGATACAATGTTTACCAAAGTTCTGATCGCCAATCGCGGTGCAATTGCCACACGCATTATTCGCACGCTCAAAAAATTAAATGTTGGTTCCGTTGCCGTCTATGCAGAATCGGACGCGGATAGCCTGCACGTACGCCTGGCCGATGAATCTTATTGTTTAGGTGAAGGTGCGGCTGCACAAACTTATTTAGATCGAAAAAAAATTATCGCAATTGCAAAACAAACTGGTGCACAAGCGATTCACCCCGGTTATGGATTTTTAAGTGAAAACGCGAATTTCGTGGCTGAATGTGAAACAGCTGGTTTAATTTTTATTGGCCCAACGGCCGAACAAATGCTGACCTTTGGCCTAAAGCATAAAGCGCGTGAGCTCGCGCAAGCCGCAAATGTACCACTCTGCCCCGGCACAGATTTGTTAACTGACATAAATCATGCCACCCGCGCCGCAGAAAAAATTGGCTATCCCATAATGCTAAAAAGTACCGCCGGTGGTGGTGGCATTGGCATGCAGCTATGTAACAGTGAAGCAGAATTACTGGCTGCATTTGATAGCGTAAAACGGTTGGGGAAAAACAATTTCTCCGATGATGGTGTGTTTTTAGAAAAATTCATTGCGGCGGCGCGTCACATTGAAGTTCAAATATTTGGCGACGGAAAAGGCTTATCAGTTGCAATTGGCGAACGCGATTGCTCCAGCCAGAGACGCAACCAAAAAGTTGTAGAAGAATGCCCCGCACCAAACTTACCTGAAACCCAACGTCAGGCTATGCAGCGCACCGCTGAAAAATTATTGGCTTCTGTCAATTATCGCAATGCAGGAACCGTTGAATTTATTTACGATGCTCAAGAAAATAAATTCTATTTTCTTGAAGTGAATACGCGATTACAAGTAGAGCACGGCGTTACGGAAGAAGTCTATGACGTTGATTTAGTCGAATGGATGTTACGCCAAGCTTCCGGCGATTTAGGTAATCTTGTTGCGTTACGAGATGATTTAACCGCTAAGGGCCACGCTATTCAAGTACGCGTTTATGCCGAAGACCCAGCACACGATTTCCAGCCCTGCGCAGGCATGTTAAGTAAGGTTACTTGGCCCACCGCAAAAAACTATTTACGTATTGATCACTGGATCGAAAGTGGTATCGAGGTACCCGCATTTTTTGATCCTATGCTGGCAAAAATTATTGTGCACGGAGAATCGCGCGAAGATGCTTTAACGAAACTGGCTAGCGTATTAGATGAAACAGAACTTTACGGCATTGAAACAAATCTAGGGTATTTACGCGAATTATTGAAAGACGAAAGCCTAGTGCAAGGCAAAATGACCACACGCTACTTAAATCAATTCAACTACCGCCCTGCTCGTATTGATGTACTCCAGGGTGGAACCCAAACTACCATTCAAGATTATCCCGGCCGCAGTGGCTACTGGCACGTAGGTGTACCGCCCTCCGGCGCCTTTGATAGTTATTCATTTCGTTTAGGTAATCGCTTACTTAATAATGCAGAAATCGCTGCGGGTTTAGAAATTACACTGCAAGGTCCCATTCTAAAATTTAGTTGCGACACGAAAATTATATTAACTGGCGCAACCATTGATGCAAAGCTAGAGGGTGTTGCCGTAACTATCAATGAAATTATTACCGTCAGAGCCGGTCAACAATTACAACTTGGTCGCATTATTGGCAAGGGCGCGCGCACATATTTATGTGTTGCAGGTGGTATTCAATGCCCAGATTATTTAGGCGCAAAATCTACCTTCACGCTGGGACAATTTGGCGGACACAATGGCCGAGCATTACGAGCGGGTGATGTGCTTGCTCTCGATGCAGTAAGTTGCAATCATGAATTCAATTGCGCTCCATTTCCTGAATTATTAAAACCAACTATTGAAAATGTTTGGCAATTGCGTGTGATTTATGGCCCGCACGGATCACCTGATTTTTTTACGCTTGCCGATATTGATACATTTTTTAAACACGACTGGGAGGTACATTACAACTCAAGTCGCACAGGTATTCGCTTAATTGGCCCTAAACCTGAATGGGCGCGCTCTTCGGGCGGTGAAGCAGGCATGCACCCCTCGAACATTCACGATAACGCCTATGCGTTTGGCGCAGTAGATTTCACTGGTGACATGCCGGTTATTCTCGGCCCTGATGGACCTTCACTCGGCGGATTTGTTTGCCCTGCAACAGTCATAAGCGCAGATTTATGGAAGTTGGGGCAATTGCGCGCTGGCGATAAAATTCGTTTTATTTCAGTTTCAATTAATGATGCAGTAAACATTGAAAAAATTCAAACCAACAATTTAAAAAATCTAACCACAGAAAGTATTGAATGGTCAGAAAAATTATTTACTTCACCAATCGTTGCACAACTACCCAAAGAAACTTACGGTGAAAATATTGTCTACCGCGCCGCTGGGGATCACTTTCTACTGGTGGAGTATGGCAATCTGGAACTGGATATTAAATTGCGTTTTCGCGCTCACGCTTTAATGCAATGGTTACAAAAAAATATCATCGCAGGACTGCGTGAGTTAACTCCTGGCATTCGCTCGCTGCAAGTGCATTACAACAGCCAGGAACTATCGATAACAGATTTACTCGCACATTTGCAACACGGCGAACAACAACTGATGCAGCAATTGGCACAGCTTAGTGTGCCTTCACGAATTGTCCATTTACCTCTCAGTTGGGATGACGAAGCCTGTCAGCAAGCCATTCAAAAATATACTCAGTCGGTCCGCTCGAACGCGCCATGGTGTCCTAGCAATCTGGAATTTATTCGTCGCATTAACGGTATGGATTCAATTCAAGCCGTAAAAGATATTGTATTTAATGCATCTTATCTGGTGATGGGTTTGGGTGATGTTTATTTGGGAGCCCCCGTTGCTACGCCGATAGATCCCCGCCATCGCTTAGTCACCACAAAATATAATCCCGCTCGAACATGGACTGCAGAAAATTCTGTAGGCATTGGCGGCTCATATATGTGTGTATATGGAATGGAGGGCCCCGGTGGCTATCAGTTCATTGGTCGCACCTTGCAAATGTGGAATCGCTATCGACAAACTGTAGAATTCAAACAGCCCTGGTTATTAAACTTCTTTGATCAAATCCGCTTTTATGAAGTGAGCAGTGAAGAACTAAAACAAATACGGCGTGATTTCCCGCAAGGTCGTTACTCCATAGAAATTGCAGAAAGCCAATTCAGTTTAAACGAGTACGAAAAATTTATTGCGCACAACGCCGAATCCATCGCGCAATTTACCCACCAACGCGAACACGCATTCGCGGAAGAACTTGCTCGCTGGCACACCAGCGGTCAATTCAATTACGAACAAACAGAAATTGTTGAAGAAACTAGCGAAATAGAAATCGCAGAAAGTGCTATTCGTGTGGACAGTTCCGTATCCGGCAGCGTGTGGCAAACGTCGGTTAAAGTAGGACAAAAAGTGACTGCAGGCGAAGTGTTGTTAGTGTTGGAATCCATGAAAATGGAAATTAATATTACCGCACCCTACGCGGGCACGGTAACGCAGATTTTAAAAAATGAGGGCGCACGAGTTCAGGCGGGGCAGACACTCGTGGTGTTGGAATAATATTCATCTGCCCTAAAAAATAAACATAATTTAATTACCATGGCTCCGCGGCGAGCCATGGCTCTGTTCAGGCAATAGCAAAGCCTATACCTTAAAGACTTTATGCTGGTATCGTCCTATCCGCCGCCCACAATCGCAGCTGCGCGATCTGTTCTGCCATAACTACCGATAGTGGGCTGGTGCTTACAATTTCTTGCAGTAAAATATCAGTAGTTACTTTTGTCGCTTGCGCCGCGGCAGTGTACATAGCAGCCACTATCGCTTGCTCAATTTCAGAACCAGAAAAACCTTCACTCGCGACTGAACATTTTTCTAGCTCGAATTCAGCCGCGATCAGGTTGCGTTTATTGAGATGGATACTAAAGATATCTTTGCGCACATCAGCATCTGGCAGGTCCACAAAGAATATTTCATCGAGTCGACCTTTGCGAATCAATTCAGGGGGAAGTTTTGAAATATTGTTACTAGTTGCAACAATAAAAACTTTTGTGCGCCGTTCTGCCATCCAGGTTAGTAAAGTTCCTAAGAGACGTTGCGATACGCCATTATCATTACTGTCCTGTGCCTTGCCTTTTTCAATTTCATCCATCCATAACACACAAGGTGACATGGCATCCGCAAGTTTTAATGCTTCACGCAAATTGCGTTCCGTTTCACCGTGAAATTTGTTGTAGAGCGCGCCCACATCCAAACGCAATAACGCCAACCCCCACAGACCGGCAACGGCTTTTGCTGCCAGACTTTTGCCACCGCCTTGCACTCCTAGCAACAAAATGCCTTTAGGCATATCCAATTTATTTTCTTCTTTGAGAAATGCTTCTCGCCGAGCAATTAACCAGCTCTTTAAGTTACGCAACCCGCCCACCTGTGAAAAATCTTGCGTTTGATGTTCGAAGCTCATAACGCCTTCCATGTCTAACAACGCGAATTTTGCTTTGTTAATTGCATGTACATCCACATCAGATAATTCACCATCCGCCCAAATTGCAATGCGTACTAAACGACGTACGTCACTCACACTTAAACCTTGTAAATTGTTTAGCATTTTTTTAAGCGTAATATTGTCTGTTTTTACACGCGCTCCTTCATGTCGATCAGACCATTCTTTAGCTTCTTCGCGCAAAATTTCCATAATTTTTTCATCGCTTGGCAAAGAAAGCGTATAGGAGCTACTGTAACGCGTTAACTCTGGAGGCAAACGTAATTGATAGCTTAAAAATACCAACGTGTGCGGCACAGCAAAATGGTTCAATGCTATATCTTTTAACAAACGCACTACTTGCGGTTGCTCCAGGAGAAAAGGATGGATATCACACAACGCATAAATACCAGGTTGCGTGTGGGTTTTTATATGCTTTAAGGCTTCTTCTGCTTGATTAAATTCACTGCCTTTAGCCACCAATTGCGGGCCAAAATTAATACGCGTTATGCCTTCGGTAACCGACCAACGATGCAAATCTCTACCCTGTTTATTTGCAACTTGCATTAGTACATCCAATGCTTTTTTTTCTTCAAACGTTTCTATCACCACCAATGGAATGCGTGAGTCTAACAATAATTTTAATTCAGTAACGTCCTGCACAAATGCCTCACAGTTATTAGAAATGAGTTAGTGGAAATGGAAATCCGTAAGAAATAATTAATGAATGAAAGTACTACCCAACAAATAAGAGGTTTCGATTAATGAATAAGAAGTATCAACTAATAAATAATTGAAGCAACCACCGTGTAAAAAGAAATAAGGTATAGGTATAAAAATAGCAAACTTAATGAGAATGACCAAACTTATATTTTTAGTTACAATTGACCCAGAGTTATTGTTCCGCTTAACAGAGGCTTTTTCGCTATGCGCCAACTCACCGCTATTGATCAATTTATTATTCGCGCTGACCGCACCCTGCGCACGCTAGTTGCAGGGGATCAAATAGCTAATCGTCCATCCCCAGCAAAAGATATTGCGGAAGCCGAACTATCGGCTGAAGAGATACGCCATGCTGCAGGCCTAATGCGGGTAAATCATACCGGTGAGGTTTGTGCCCAAGCGCTATACCAAGGCCAGGCACTTACGGCAAAGTTACCCCATGTGCGCCACGAAATGGAAAAGGCAGCCGCTGAAGAGATTGATCACCTCGTATGGTGTCAAGAACGGCTAAATGCGCTGAATAGCCATACCAGCTTCTTGAATCCACTGTGGTACGGCATGTCGTTTGCTATGGGCG
>JANPKH010000284.1:0-3140 GCA_031425935.1 Gammaproteobacteria bacterium
CACAAACAAAATCTATTACACAGGAAGGGATGGTTGCGCTGCAACTAGTGTTTCTAATGAAGGAATGGTGCGGCGCTTTAAAGGACGTCATATCAAATCGGAAGATGCGGGAAAAACGGAACGCAACCGTGGTGATGGCGTTGACGGTGTTGTCAATAATGAGATGTTAACCGACATCGAAAAACTCTGGAGGCAATACTACGGTTCCTATAAAACCTATGCGAATTACACTCGGTTGGATAAAACCCATCCGCAGATGAACACCTGGCTCACGAATGCAGTTGAATTGTGGGAAAACGGAATGAGTACCTATTTTCCTGCCACTTATACCGCTGAAAAACATCAAAGTGTTCTTACGCTTGCGGGTGTAACCACGACTAAAACGCGGGAAGAATTGCTAACTGCGTGGAAGTCGCGCGAGACGACATCGCACTGGGGTGAAGGCAAACCAACCACCGCTTTCCGTATGACCGAAGGCGGCGCTGATGAACTGGGGAGCATGAGCTTTAACCAAGTATTATTTCAGTATCGCTACAGTCGTATTCCACTCAAAATTCATCGTGATACGAATTTTAATTATTACGACCCTGAAGAAAATATTAAAGGATTTATTGTGCATACCGCGGCTAAACCGACAGTGGATGCCACGAGCATGAGCCACAACGGCGCGTTTTATCAGGCGTTTTCTACGGGCAGCTTGGCAAAAAATCATGGCACGGGCGCACCAGTAGGATATAAGCGTTGCAGCGGTACAACTTGTTCGGCCAAGGTCGCTTTAGGTACTAAAGACGATGATTATGAATTGCTGGCTAAGGCGATTGCCACGTACAATGTTAACCCTGGCAGTTCAAGCTGGCCAATGTTGCTCAAAAACAAAACAAAAAGTGACTGTAAATCTTGTGAATACAGTATTGATGTGCGTAACAGTGCTAGCAAATACGGATTGCCGTACCGTCAATATATTTGGAAGGGCGGGAAGAACCCGGACGATATGCCGATTATTGGGGCCGATGGAAATCCTGAAAAAAATCCCGATGGCACACAAAAAATTCATCCTGATCATGGTAAGGACTGGTGTTTTGCGTTTGGGGAGTCGGAATGGGTGAATGGGAAAACTTGGAATGAAATTAAAATAGCGGCATCGAGTATTGATGAGAATGATGATCCGAAAACTCCTATTGGTCAGATCAGTTGTTTATAAATTCAAATTTGAGAACTTAAAATGAAAAACAGACTTATATTCTTATTTGCTATGATTGTTTTTAATGTTCATGCTCAAGAATTTGAATTAACAAATGCGATAGTAAGTGATAGTGGTAAAACTCAGCGAACAGAAGAGCAAAAAATAGCATCTAAAACAATCACTACGATTTTGAAAGAAAATGGAATAGGCGGAAGTTTAAGCTTGGCTTATACAAATATGGGCGAAGGGAATATTTGGTATCGTCTATTTCATGACATGAAAATTCATGGCGTAAATTTTGCTGAAAAGAAATACCTAGGTGGTTGGTCAATAATAACTGCAGCCAATCCTTGCAGTGCTAATGATGAAAGTTGTACAAAACCTTGGTGGACGGGGCGTTGGGGAGCAGAAGAGTCATTAGAAAAGGAGCTAATTACGAGAATAGATGATTCAGAAAATGACGAAACTTTCCGGGCGTCATCGGAAACCGATCTTGCTTCTAACTTGGGTTGTTTGGCAGCAAAGCCATTACGCTATGGAGATGTTGATAGTGACGGTAAAAATGAATTAGTCGTTATTCTGAAAGATTCATTTATTATCTTTTCTTCGCAAAAAGCAAAAACAATTTTTGCAGTCATGTGGGATGTAAAAGATTGGACAACATGGGCTAATCTACAAGAACTAGGTCTGATTGAAGACCCCACTAGTAATCACCCGCAATACGGTTCTACCAAATTCTACGATAATGGGAATGGCACCAATGTTGGTTATCGTGGTTACGCCAAACTTTATTTCGGCCATTTCGCTAGCGAAACATCCAGCGATATCCTCGTCTGGCGTAAACTCTATCAATCTCGTTTGGTAAAAGATCCCATAAAAGGTTTCGAGAAAAAAAGCGATACCTTCGTTCACTACAAATTAGTTAACGGCGAATATAAAAAACAAACCACTGACACAGCCACCATAAAAGGCTGGCTCACCGCCAAACAACTCACCTGGAAAAAAGGCTATCCCTCAAAAAGTGAATGCGCAGGGCAAGAAGGACAATTTATTCCTGAAATGCACGATGTATTGTTGAATGATCCTGAGGTGTTGCAGTAATAGAATGGGGGTTTAACAGTTCTATTGTTTTTTAACAAGTTGTGCATTTCTTTTTAAAACCGCTATGCAGTTTGTGGCGGTTTTTTTATAGGTGCGCGCGAGCGCAACTCTTTAAGCGAACAGGCTCGGTTATTTATTCGGGTGAGCTTCGTTACTACTCTGTAGCGGCAGACAAAATTATTCACTCGGCATATCCCTATGCCTCGCCCTGCGGGCAGCTACGCTGTGCAAAAATGCAGTCGTGCATTTTTTTGGCGGTGTAGCCGGCGTTAAATTCTACATAGCGCCAGAGGTTTATCCTGGCAGCCTTGCCGCCACCGAAAGCGGTACCGATCGAAAAGGCCGCTACAGCATGCGTTTTCGTCTTCCCTATTGCCCGTTTCCCGATCCCATGGAAATGACTACGGACATGTGAGCAGAGCTGCACTATACCTCTTTCAGCCCCATGGGCGGCCCGAACCGTTCTTACTATTTGCGCCGTCAGGATTGGACCTACTGTCAGGACCCACGTCCGTGCCTGGGCACGAACATTACTGCGCTAATGCTGTGCATTGAAGCTAACGCGATACTCGCCACCAGAGCCGTGCCGAATTACAACATGGATATGAAAGTCGATGTAATGTTTTTATCTGGCAAAGCCGTGTTCAAAAACCCGCAGCAGGAAGCCCCGATCAGTATTGGCACTGTCACGGAATACAATGTAAAAGTAGATCCTAAAAGAGATGATCCGACGAAACAGAATTATTACGATTTTGATGGCGATGGTAGGCCAGATGAAACCAAATTAGGCCAGATGGGCCCCGTAGCC
Source organism: Gammaproteobacteria bacterium (assembly GCA_031425935.1). Lineage (GTDB taxonomy): Bacteria > Pseudomonadota > Gammaproteobacteria > Pseudomonadales > Cellvibrionaceae > Cellvibrio. The sequence goes on from JANPKH010000284.1 coordinate 3,093, forward strand.
CAGCCCGACGGCAGTTTCAAAACCGGTTTTATCCCCAGTACTGCGCCT
>JANPKH010000285.1:0-2836 GCA_031425935.1 Gammaproteobacteria bacterium
AGTGGACTTTTTTGTGCTCTTGCATTAATAGTCGCTTACAAGAAAAATAGTTATTTACAAGAAAGAAATCGCAACCTTATGGTATGGGCTAATTTTAATTAATAGCATCAACAAACAATAAGCTCACGTCTGCATTTTTTAGTTCGCTTGCAGTGCGCCTCGTAATATTGCGACTTTCTAATCGTTAACTAACCACAAATGACGGACCACATGTAAAAAGTGGCATTACACTCAAGGTTACATCTGCACGTATGATCTATTATTTTTTGGCGAACTAAAAATAATACCGCTTGACCTTTTATTCGAACTATTTCTTTTTTCCTCTGAATACAATGCACTTGAATAAAATGCAAATTTTAGGTGATTCAAGTGGATGTAAGAATGAAAACAAAAATAAGCCCATTTTACGAAGCCAATCAGGTTAATACGCCAAGCAACCTTTTCGATGCCTTCACCGATACTTTTTATTTTGCGAAAGATCGGGAAGGACGGTTTGTCTATGCCAATCAATTGTTGTATGAGCATTACAATTTAAGCGATCCCGCGGATGTAATCGGCCGTACTGATCACGATTTTTTCCGGCGCGATATTGCAGATCAAATACACAATGATGATCTACTGGTGATGAACGAAGAAATTACAATCAGCAATAAACTCGAATTAATACAAGATTTTTCTGGCGAAGTGCATTGGTTTATTACTACCAAAATGCCGTTGCGCAATCGTCACGGCGAGATTGTTGGCGTCGAAGGCCTTAGCAGCGACGCGCGTCGCTCAAAGGTCAGCATAGAACCCTACAATGTTTTTAGGAACTGCATTAACTATTTGCAAAAAAACTATATGCATTCAATACCTATTAAATACCTTGCTGAACTTTGCTATATGTCGTTAAGTACTTTTGAGCGAAAATTTAAAAAACATTTTCAGCTCTCTCCCAAGCAATATATAAGGCGATTACGTATTCAAGAATCGTGCTCTTTATTATTGGCCAGTTACGGCATTCAACGCGCGGCATTAGAATGCGGATTTTGTGACCAAAGTTATTTCACTCGGGAATTTCGTCTAGTTATGGGAATTACTCCGCGCGATTATCAACTGAAATATTTGAATTAAGGACTTAAAGCCAGAATTTTTTGTTACCCCGACATTTTAAAATCAATGCACAAAGTAAAGTCGCTTAAATTACTTTTTGGCGCAGTTTTTCTCAATTTTATAGTCGCGAAAAATATCTTTTGCCGATTTTGTTATAAATTTTGATGAATCACTTATAAACCCCAAAGATTGCAATAGGTAGTCTAAGCCCGCCCCACATAACCATTACTATAAGGCTAGGAGACAATGAAAATGCTTAAAATACCACAACGGGTGCTGGCCCTGACAATCAGCCAAATAGTTGCCTTTGGCGGTATATCCGTCAGCCAAATGGCATTCGCTCAAACCACTGAAAACGTAGACTCTATGGCGTTGGATGAGGTCACGGTGACTGCTCGCCGAAAATCAGAAAATCTGCAGGATGTGCCTGATACTGTTATCGCTATTTCTGAAGAAACAATAGAGCGCGCCAACATTGTTGCAGCTCGTGATATCACCGCACGTATTCCCAACGTCACTATCGTGGAATCGTTGAGCCCATCGTCCACTTTTATTATTGTGCGCGGCATTTCATCGGTGCGTAATTCTGAACCAGCTGTTGCAGTGGTTGTTGATGGCGTGCAAATTGCCAGTGCGTCTGAAGTGTCGCAATCCTTTTTTGATATTGAACAAATAGAATTGCTGAAGGGACCACAAGGTGCGCTTTACGGTCGTAACGCCATTGGCGGTGCGATGATTGTGACCACCAAAAAGCCAAACAACGAAATGGAAGGTAAATTAAACGTAGGTACCGGCAGCGGTGAATTGTTTGAGGTATCCGGTTCCGTATCAGGACCGATTACTGAATCACTCCTGTTTCGCTTTTCAGGTAATCATCGCTCTTTTGGCGGTACCATTGAAAACGAATATCTTAACGGTGTGATGAAAAGAAGCGGACAAAATGTTACTGGACCAACTCCCGATAATGCTTACATGGACTTTGAAGAAAATCGCGATTTACGTGCGCAACTTTTATGGCAGTTAAGCGACTCAACATCGGTGGATTATCGCTACGCGCAGAACAATCTCGAATCCGGTGCAATGTGGTATCGAAATATTTATCGGTTAGAGAGCGACCCAAATAAAACCTACGAGTTTCCGATCAATTCCAACGGTAATCCAACGGCTGTTCGTGGCATAACGACCAATACATTGAAAATTGATCACGTAGCTGACGCAGGTACCTTTACCTCTGTCACTAATGCTACGGATACGAATGAACGCTACGGTGTTGCTGGTGAAACGCGCGGTAACGATCGCACAGGAAACGTGTTGTTTTATACCGAACCCTTTGTCGATGAGTTCATCAGCGGTTTAACTAATCCTGCTGATCAGGCATTTTTTAGTGCGCAATTAGCTCCCTGGGCTGCTGGTAATTTTGTGGGTAGCGATCAGTACTACGACGTACAAACTATTTCGCAAGAATTCCGTTTCGCTGGCGAAGCCACTGAAAAACTCACCTATGTAGTCGGCGCTTATGGCTTATTAACAGAACGCGCAGATACTATTCGCTCGACCTGGGAAACACCTCAAGGGCAACCGTTTGATTGCACCCCTGCTTACCCTGGCGGCCCCATTAGAACCGACTTCTCAACCTGCAACGGCTTAATAGATTCCACCCAAAATACTCAGGACAACACCGCAAGTGCAAAATTCTTCAACACTCAATAAGTCATAGATGATCATTTCACACTGACCCTCGCTG
>JANPKH010000286.1:0-5128 GCA_031425935.1 Gammaproteobacteria bacterium
CATAATCTAACGTTTTACGAATGGCTGTGAGCATACCCAACCCCAGCACATCAATCTTGAGCAAGTTCATGACTTCGAGATCTTCCTTGTCCCATTGCACAATCGTTCGATCAATCATGGAAGCATTTTCTAACGGAACAATATTACTGAGCTTGTCAAGGGAAATAACAAAACCACCGGTGTGTTGACCTAAATGACGCGGAAAATTTTGGATCGTGTGCACGAGCGAAAAAAATTCTATTAAAATCCACTTATCGATTTTTAGGCCCAGCGCCTCTGAACGTTTTTCCAAATCCATTTCACGGTCCCAGTAGGAAAGCGATTTGGACAGATGATCAACGAGGGATAATTCGAGGCCTAGCGCTTTACCGATATCGCGGATCGCACTTTTAGGACGATAACAAGTCACAGTCGCGGTGAGGGCTGCGCGCTCGCGACCGTAGTGGCGATAAATATATTGAATAACTTCCTCGCGCCGCTCGCTTTCAAAATCGACATCGATGTCCGGCGGCTCATCGCGTTCTCTGGAAATAAAGCGCTCGAATAAAACATTAATCTGACCGGGCGCAATCTCTGTTATAAACAAGCAATAACACACGATTGAGTTAGCCGCTGATCCTCGTCCTTGGCATAAAATATGTTGGCTGCGAGCGAAACGAACAATGTCATGTACCGTTAAAAAATAATATTCGTAGTGCAGCTCTTCGATAAGTCCCAGTTCTTTTTTTAAAATAACTTCAACCGAATCCGGTACTCCCAACGGCCACCGCGCTGCTTTGCCTTCGTCTACCAGGTTTGTGATGTGTTGGAGGGGTGTAATTCCTTCTGGTACCAATTCTTTAGGATATTGGTAGCGCAGTTCATTCATGGAAAAATCGCAAAGATCCGCGATGACTGCACTTTCTTCCAGTAGCTCCAACGGATACAACTGATCTAACAATTCCATGGGTTTGAGGTAAGCTTCGGCGTTTAATTGTAAGCGGGTACCCAACTCAGTGACGGGCACGCCTTCGCGAATGGCGGTGATGGCATCCTGCAAATTTTTACGATCTTTCACATGCATGAGTGCTTCGCCACACGCAACCAGTGGAATTTGTTTCGTGCGACTAATCGTCAACCAACGAATAAATGTTTCGTTTTCTGTTCCATCGAGCTGATGGTTAATGCCGATCCACAAGCGCTCTTTAAAGGCAGCTTTCAACAAATCAGCTACATCGCTGCAGGATTGCGTCGCCGTTTCTGTTAATCCAATCCATATCACCAAACAATGCTGCAATCGAAAACGTAAATCCTCGAAATGCGCTTCATAGGAGCCTTTTTCAGATCGCATCCGTGCAAGGGTGATAAAACCGGAAAGCTCGGCGTAAGCAAGCTTCGATGGCGCGATTGCAATTAACCGAACTCCATTGGATAACGTGAACCGGCTCCCGATAATCAATTTAAAATTAATTTCTTGCGCCGCCACAAACGCTTTTACGATACCGCACAGAGAACATTCGTCAGTGATCGCAATCGCATCGTAACCAAGTTCGGCGGCGCGGTGAACGTATTCGGCAGGATGCGATGCTCCGTACTGAAACGTAAAATTTGTGATGGTGTGGAGATGTGCGTAACTCATGATTTACACAAAGACTCCCTGAACATACCACTGGCGTGTGCGGTTATCTTTATAAATCCATAAGCGTGAATCATCGTGACGCGTTGCTAAATAATAATCCCGCGACGCTGGCTCATCGCGCCAACCTGCTCGTACGCGACGTGGTGTTGTAAGCAGCTTTAAATAGCCGTACCAATAAAGGCCACGCGCGCGTATTTCGATGAGCGCGGGTTTAGGTAATAGCCACGGCGGTGTTAAAATATTGCGATAGGTCGCGGAAATTTTTTGATTGCTTTGTTGATTGAATGAAATTTCAATATTGCATTCTTCAGGCAAAAGACTGTCGCAATAACTAAGCTTGGTAATCGATTTTTCGCCCAGCAATGCCGCCAGCTTTGCAAGCGTAATGGTAAGGTCAGAATTCTGTAAATTTGTTTGCCGTCCATCATCGAAAGCGAGTAGTTGGTTAATTTTCTGCAGTCGAAGCGTACGTGGACACACGAGTGTAAGGGTATCCACCTCAAAGGGAACTTTATGCGCTTCGAGTTGAATCATGGTGAGCTTTAAAAACAATTCCCAATGGCTCTGCGCGCTATCACAATAAACGCTGAGCATTTCTTTACTGCGGTGAATATCGCTTAATGTCCATTCAATTCGCTGGCATTCAAGCTGGCGTTTACGCAAATAGTCTGTAAGCCGTTTTAGTAAAATCTCTACAGGCCACCTTAAAAATTCAGTGTTGTTGGTGGGATATTCCAGCTCAAACGTTTCAGAGAAGATTTCCTCAGGTTGAAAAACATCGGCAGGTTTTTCAAACAAGGTCGATTGGTGAAAATCATGCTCGATACCAAAAACCTCGGAAATATGTTTTGCAAAGTCAGCACCGAATCGCTTTTTCATCGCGCTGATGGATTGGGCATCAATTTGACGAGTGATATCGCCCAGTGTGATAAATCCGGTTTTCTCCAGCGATTCAACAACCTTGGGAAACTCATAAAATAATTGCACGGGAAGCGTTTTTAATTGCTCGATAAATAATTCTATGCCGTCAACAGAAATAACCAGATCTTCATGGTACGACAGCAGCCATGCACCTTTAGCCGTGTGAGCAATGCCCAGCTCGAAGGGATAGCCTGTCTGTTCCAGCGATTGACTTATCAAGCTAACCGTCAGCTCGAGACCTTTGAATAAACGCAAGCTACTGGCAACCTCAAGCAGTAACCCGGCTTCGGCAGCATTCACCGGTATGTAGGTTTCAATGTAAGGCGTGAACTCGTACATCTGCGAGGACAGCTGTTTTAATACATCTTTCTCAAGAGGCAACTGCCGAGGTTTCGTTTCGCATCCGCTCATCAATCTCGCCGTGGTCATGTCCATTCCGGGACGAGCGCCCTGAGCATAAGCTTCGTCGCTAACACAGATAACCTTGTTCTTTTCAATCACCACTAAGGGCTCAATTTCATTGCCAATAAATCCCAGCGCATTGAGGGGAAGCAACGGAAGCCGGATGGCCAGCCACACCTTTGGCTGAGGTTTGTTTTTACGTTGGGGAAAAGCCATGGTTACCTTCTACGCAGCGGAATAACGTTATTGAACTTCCGCCGAATGTTAGGCATTGGGATACCGGGTAGTTGAATCTCATGTAAGTGATTGAGAGGTAAATGCCCGTTTAACGCATCCCGCAGTGCTACCCGCACAACCGTATCGTAATTCTCAAGCATGCCGCGTTGTTTAAAGATGGAAAGCTTTAAATCCAAACCGTGGACACTCACTGCTAACCGCAAGGTCGCGGGTGAGCTTTCTCTTTGAGCACTGGCTGGTCGGATGAGCGAGTAAAGACCATTGCCTCCAGAGCACGCCAGCAAAAACTTTCGAAGCTCGGTGTAAGTGAGTGATTCTTTTGGCTGCCATGCGAGCAACGCACTGCAATGAGAAGCTCGAGCCAACTCCACGAATGCGTTGACGAACGAGACCTTGTTATCCGTACGCACCACGAAGACACGGTTTAAATCGATACCCATCTCCACCAGAGCTGGGCCAAAAGGAATCATGGGGGGATTTAACAAAAAAATAGGTCTGCTCCCTTGGGCGGCGAGGGACTTGGAAAGCAGTATCCATTCTGCACCGGTTGCGCCCTGCAGGCAGATTTCAAGCAAGCTTCCTAAAGGCCAACCTCCCAGAAGCATCGTATCAAGCAATTCAACGCCGGAGCTTACTGTATTACGAGCCACAGTTTGCTTGGCACAGCCCACCCAGATATCACCGCGACCAAGCAGCTGATTAAGGATGGCGGACGTTGGAAGATTGTCGGTGGGTGGTATTCCCATAAGTCAGAAGCTATACTGGGTTTATATACAGTACAGTATAGGCGAATCATTCTGGAAATAGCCAAGCAACACTTAGAATATTTCAATGTATTTGACGACATTTATGCTTATATTAAAAAATAGTGTTTAGCGTGTTGAGGAAAAATTATGTGTGGCCGGTTGTTCACCAAGCTTTTAGAGTGGCAAGAAATATTAGATGCCTTAGGGTTGCCATGGATGGATTTGCCGGAGTTGAATAACCAGGCACCTGCCGAGCAGATACCCTTTGTTTTTTTGGAGCGAGGCGTAATGGTGATGAAGTCGATGCGTTGGGGCCTGCATCCTCATTTTGCCACTAAAGCACCTGCGTGGGGATCCACCACCCATAACGCGAGAATAGAAACTGTCGAAACCTTACCCACCTATCGCACTCCAGTGCGTCGGCAACGCGGCTTCGTTCCGGCTGCTGGTTTTGTGGAATGGCGAAACGTAGGAAAGATTAGCGAACCCTTTTACATTGACTGTGCTGATCAGCCGCTTGCGATAGCAGGGATTTGGGACGTTTGGAATAATGAGATTTTTAGTTTTTCAATCATAACGCAGCCAGCGGATGAGGAATTCAGCAAGATTCATCCCCGCATGCCGTTAAGTTTAACCAATGAGCAACTTATGCGATGGATTAATCCAAAGGAAGACGCGCACCAGCTTTTGCAAGAGTTTCGAGGTCATTCGTTGCCACTGCGGTTTAAAGCCGTGAGCTTTGCCGTAAATAATGCCCGCAACAAAGAACCAGTGGAGTTCGTTGAAAATCAACCTGAGCAAGCTGCACTTTTTTAGTCAACATTAGCTCAGCGATTGGTTGTCACTAATTTAGAGTTTGAAGAAAAAATCAAAGAAGTAACAATCTTTGCTATTTATTTTGAGACAGCACGAGGTTGCGGGTAACAAACGACTTGACGAGGTGGTTGGAAGTAATCTGAGATGGTGCATAATTTTACTGATTTATTGCTCTCTCTATTAACTCCATTTGCAGCTCATTCTGTTGGGTATTTATCCACTTCGCATATGTTTTAAAAAACTCTTCTATGCTGTGCCCCAATTGTGCAGCCATAAATGCGGGGTTAACACCGTTCATTAGCCCAAACGTGGCGTAGGTGTGCCGCATGTTATACATATCGCGATACCGAATTTCTAATTTCTCTAATAGGGCGCGCCACATATTGCG
>JANPKH010000287.1:0-13898 GCA_031425935.1 Gammaproteobacteria bacterium
GTGGAAAACCTGGTGGGCTTATACCTTTTATGTGCTCACGATTGCTTTCGCAATATATTATTACGTGCGTGCCCAGCAACTAAAAATAGCTAGGGAAAGAGCTATAAATACGCAATTGCGTGACTTGGACAAACTAAAAGATGATTTCCTGGCAAATACTTCACACGAATTACGCACACCTTTATATGGAATTATTGGGTTGTCGACTTCGCTTATTGATGGAGCCGCGGGTGAGATATCCAACGAGGTGAAATCTAATTTACAAATGATATCCATTAGTGGAAAGCGCCTAGCTTCTTTAGTCAATGATATTTTAGATTTTTCCCGTTTAAAAAATAAAAAAATTCAAATTCAGCAGAAGCCTCTTAATTTACGTCATTTTGTGGATGTGGTTACTATTATGAGCAGGCCGCTGCTCGACAATAAGGAATTAGACTTAACCAATTCCGTAGACGAATTCTTGCCTGCAATTTACGCTGACGAAGACCGGTTGCAACAAATTTTGTTTAATTTGATAGGTAATGCGATCAAGTTCTCGGACTCAGGTTTGATTACTATTTCAGCAGAGTACAGCAACGAAAAAATTTGGGTGCATGTTAAAGATACAGGTATTGGCATAACGTCCGATATGTTCGGTAAAATCTTCGAATCCTTTGAACAGCTAGAGAATCACCAGGATCGCAAATATGGCGGTACTGGATTAGGCCTGGCTGTTACCAAGCAACTTGTAGAATTACATGGCGGAGAAATTACTGTTCAGTCAACAATTGGCCAAGGCTCCACTTTTAGTTTTTGTATGCCAAGTACAGGTAAACCTGCCCCACAACCAAATGCTAACGCTAAAATAGTTTCCAGCTTGCTACTCGCCCGTACCACAGAAAATCATGACTCAAATGTATCGGCACATCTGGCTTCCAATGGAGAATCGTTTTTTGACAGAGAAACACTTTTTGATACAGAAATTATTTCTGACAGAGCTGAGCCTTTAGAAATTAAATTGTTGGAAGATAATGCATCTAATATTGTTGTAAATAACCAGTTTAAAATATTAATTGTTGATGACGAACCTATAAATCGCCAAGTTTTAAATAACCAATTACGATTGCAGGGTTACCAATTAGAAGAAGCTGCAAGCGGCAGCGAAGCTCTGGAAATTTTACAGGCACGCGGGCCATTTGATCTGATTCTGTTAGATATCATGATGCCACGCATGAGTGGCTATGAGGTATGCTCCAAAATTCGTGAAAAATTTACCATGCATGAATTACCTATCATATTTTTAACTGCCAAAAATTTAACTTCCGATTTGGTCGATGGTTTTGATGTAGGCGCAAATGATTTTTTAACCAAACCTATTGCCAAAGGGGAGCTGCTATCAAGGGTAAAAACCCATTTGCAATTATTGGATTTTAATAAAAATCTGGAAGATAAAGTTCGCATACGAACTTGCGAGGTTAATGAAACCAATCGAATATTGGAAACTCTGGATGATATCGTTGCCACCATTAATCAGGAGGTGATTTTTGAAAAATTATTGGATATTTTATTGCGCGAAGCCCAACGTCTATTCCCAGGTGCGGATCGTTCAATTTACTGGAGTTTCAATGAACGCCTCGATATTTTTGAACCATTAGCAGCTTATGGATACCCAGTTTCAGAATTACAAAAAATTCAAATAAATGAGAAAGTAATTTTTGCTCGTATTTATCAAGAAAGTGAACAATTAGAAAATGACATTTATTTATTAAAACCAACTAATGCAACGTCCGGGTCGCTAGAACTCTCGCCATTAATAGCACCTCGGTCTGAATTGATTTTGGCCGTTCAATTTGGCTCTGGCACAGTAGGCTTTTTGTCACTGGTAAATGAGAATTCAGTAGATGCGTTTAACAATGTTGATTTACAAACATTGCTACGGTTCCATGCTCACGCAAAATCTGCATTATTAAAAGCGCAGTTAATGCAGGAATTGAAAGTCAAAAACGAAATACTGGAAAATCTGAGCCTAACGGATCAACTCACTGGATTGCGTAACCGCCACTATTTAGTAAAATTTTTAGATTCTGATATTGCACTTACATTAAGATCTCATTGCGGTCAGCCAGCGCTAGCGCGCTTACCTGAAGACTCAAACTTATTGTTCTTTATGCTTGATATCGATTTTTTCAAAACTGTTAACGATGAGCACGGCCACTCTGCTGGTGATCAAATATTGGTTAACATGAAAACTATTTTAGAAACTATTTTTCGCAATTCAGATTTTTTAATTCGCTGGGGTGGTGAAGAATTTTTAATAATTTCGCGATTTGGGAATCGCAGCGCAGCACCCATAGTAGCCGAGCGACTACGGCAAGCAGTAGAAAATTTTGACTTCACTTTGAAAAATGGATTGGTTATCAAAAAAACATGTTCAATTGGCTTTGCATCTTTTCCCTACCTGGTTGGTGACCCTTTAGCGCTTGGCTGGATGCAAGTGGTCGACATCGCGGACATGTGCTTGTACGCTGCTAAAAAAAGCCAGCGCAATTGTTGGGTGGGTGTTGAATCAAATCCAGATCAAGAAGAAGGCATGACTTTTCAAACTATTCTTTCAGAGCCCGGTCGGTTGATCGCCGAGAACAAACTCCAGCTACATACTTCTATTTCAGCCGACAAGCTCATCAAGTGGTAATGTGTGCTTATTGTTGGTACGTCGTAGCTTTTTGGTAAACACCATCGCAATGATCAATCAACTCAACGGCAGCTACAATTAAATGATACAGCGTACTCGCTGGCGCAACATCTACCACAACTTCATCATCTGCACCGCGCTGGTCTACATAAGAACCAGGTGTTGATGCACAAAGATAATATTCAAATAAATCATTTACCGCTTTTATCGCAATCGCTTCTGCCTTAGGGTTGCCTTCCCTTATTTGCACCAGGCTGGCTTTAATTAATTCTGTAATACCCCAGCAACGTTTATTGCGGTCGATAACACGGCCATCCGCTGCTACCGCATCAAACAACAAACCCGATTTGTCCATGCCAATAGCTATGCCTTTTTCAAATAGCACACGCGTATATTGATTGACAGGACGACCGCTACAGCGACTATACCAATCCAACAACCAAACCCATTCCATCATGTGGCCGGGCTCAACCACATCGCCTTTAGCATCAGCGCAACGCTGCCAATCATTTTGAAAAAACTCGAACAAAACTTGCTGCTCTGCATCAAAAAAACGAGTTTGAAACAACGAGAATAATTCACCTACTCGCGCTAACCATTTAGCATCGCCAGTAGCCTCGTAAAGGGCGAGGAACGCCTCGAACAAGTGCATGTGCGGATTCTGACGACGACAAGGATACTCATAGTCACCTTCAATCCAACCACCACACATAGAGCCAAAACGCGCATCCAAATGAGCCACTATTTTCTCGGCTTCAGCTAAGGCTGCTTTATCTCCAAAGGCGCGGTATGCCCAAGCGTTGGCCAGAATAAAAAAAGCATGGTCGTAAATATCTTGTTTTGGATCCATCACCTTAAAGTTTTTATCCATTAAATGGGTATAGCCGCCACCCGCTGACTGATGTGCAGCATGTGCTTGCACAAAGCCCAACAAGTTTCCCGCAACCTGCTGACCTCGTTCACACCAACCACGATTCGCAGCCAGTGTAAAAAAAAATGCCTGCCGTGCTTGTACTCTCACGCGAACATTCGATTCTAAATCCGCCGTGCCATCAGGCAACAACCGCTCGAAATGAGCACCTGTTTGCAGATCTATCCCACGCGCAAGCCACAACGGGACAGCGTCATTTTTTATCCAATTTTTTAAACGAAGTGCAGCTGTTTGTAATTGTGCAGACATAGAATTTTCTCGAAAAAAACAATAAGCGGAATGCTGAAGTGCGCTCACTATAACGAGATTTTTTTAGCAAATGTAGTCATTTTCCAATAAAAAGCCCCAGCAACGCCGAGGCTCAAAAATTAAAGAAATGGGTGATACCAATTAGGGCTCAAATAAATAATGCGATCAAACTGTGTCGTCGAATCAGCGAGCTAACTCTAACTCAATAGCTTTTTTAAGCTTTTCCGAATCTGGCCCAGTCGTACTGCCAAAGTGCTCGATCACTTTTCCGTCCTTACCTAACAGATATTTATTGAAATTCCATTTAGGTGCAGAGGATTCGCGATTAAGATATTTGAAAAAATTGTTAGCTTCTTCACCACGCACATGGGTTGGTGCCAACATGGTGAAGGTGACGCCGAAATTAAGAAAGCAAATCCCGGCCGCCTTTTCTTCGTCTTTATCTTCCTGATTAAAGTCATTGCTAGCAAAACCAACTATTACCAGACCTTTATCTTTGTAAGCTTTATGCAGAGCTTCCAAGCCTTTGAACTGCGAAGTAAATCCGCAGTGACTTGCTGTATTAACCGCCAGAACAACCTTATTTTCTACCAACTGGCAAAGGGTTACGTTTTCACTGGAATGTAATTTGCGATATTCGCCTTGAAGATAGTCTGGGCAAACTGCAGATGCTGCGTTGGTTATTAATCCCATGAGTAAAACTCCTACTAGTTTTGTAATACTGTTCATGTCAATTCCTCACTAATTTTTTCTTAATACGTAGTAGCTGCAAAATTGGATGATAAATTGATTAAGTTACCAGAGACAGCTGCAAATAGCTGCCTTTGGTTAAAAGAGTGAGATTACGAGGCTGGCGATTAAAACCAAAAAGAAAGATAAAAACGAATCACGTCGGCATCAAGGCTGTAGAGATTCTCATCGCCTTCCTCGAACCCTCCCACCTTCATAAAATTATTAAAGTCACGGAAATCATCGTAGTTAATTTTCATATGGTCCCAATAAAAGTTAGCGGTGCTTTTATCAAAACCAGGTAAAGCCCACGGCAATTTGTATGTAACGCCCAAGCCGATGCTCGTTGACGAAAATGGGCTCAGCTCTTTGTCACGCGCAAGAAAATCCTGCGCATTTCTATAAGGAAATAAATCACTGTAAAAGTCCGCTTTTGTTTGACTATACACACGGTATTTCAGTTCAACTAAAACATCTTTATATACTTCCTGGGTGTAACGCAGTTCTGCATTTTTTGCTTTTACTCCCCAATTATCAGTAAATTTACGAATGTCACCGCGAATAGATGCACGATAGGGTAAATGATAGATGGCTCGCAATCCTATCGCATCGGTGTTGTGAGTAAGCGGATACTTTTCTGCTTGCCAGTCAAAACCTCTTGGCGAGGCAGATTCATATCGGACCTGCCGTTGAGGATTGTTTAGGCAACTATCGTTTTCCAGTGCGTTAGTACAAAGATCAGAGCCCGCATCGATGCTTAAGTCAGCAATAAGATTTTTCGTAACAATTTGAGAGAGCCCGAGAGTATATTTCCGACGTTCCTTTTCTAACAATCGAAATGCTGGGTCCGGCTTCCCATTTTGATTTTTTCCTACCAGATCCTGACCAAAACCCAAACCAAAACTTAAGGTAGTTAAATCACCAAAAAACGCCTGGCTGACACCAAAGCTGTAAGTTTTTGCGTTGTAATCATTTTCTTCACTGGTGGTATAACCTATGTTAAATGTCGAGCGATCATGAATATATTCAACACCAATATTTTTTTCAATGCGCTCTTCACTGTACTTACTTGCGCCAGATAATAAATCCGGAGTTGATTTACTGTATTGAACATCTATTGAAGCGCTGCTCACCATATCAACATAATAATGCCCTGATACGGAAACTATACCGCCAATATTTTTGCGTACCAAGACAGATGGCCCGGAAACTCGTATGCCACCGCCATCATACACATGCTCCATTAGGTCAACGCGCTCATCAGGTAACACTGTTGCATTAACAGAAATAACATTTCCCAAAATAACTATTGCTGTGCCAGCGAATACAACGCGCAAACAACTGTAAGTTAATTTCATTTTTTTCAATTTATTAATTACAACCACAACCGCCTCCTGCACCGCCATCTGCACCACTTGCACCTTCACGCGCATCGCGTACGTGCGAGAGGTAGCTATCGGCTACCGGATCACGACTAAAACTCATGATCGGGTCTGCAATATTCTGGCGTTCATAGGGCTTCACCCAAGGCTTAATCGGCTTAATATAGCCACATGCCGATAGCGTGCAAAGCAACACTATGCTGAAGGCAATTCGCTTTACATTCATTCGCGAATTAACTCCATAATGTGCGCACGATACTTTTCTTCATCGCCAGGTTTATATCCTTTAGCGATGAAACGTAACTCGCCTTTTTTATCAATGAAAACACTAGTGGGCATAGCTTCAACGTTATATAAACTGCTTAATTTACTTTCTGTATCAAACAATATCGGAAATTTGACACCAAGATCTTTTAGCATTTTTTTTGCATCAGTATTATCTTCCTCTACGTTTATGCCATAAAGCACAAAACCCATTTTGCTATATTTTTTGGAAATGCCATCCAGTAAAGGCATTTCTTGTCGGCACGGGCCACACCAGGAAGCCCAAAAATTTAACATGACTACTTGGCCGCGCAGTTCGGCCAAACGTACGTTTTCGCCAGTTGAACTTTTCAAAGTGAAATCAGGTGCTGGCGCTGCATAGGCAAATGCATTCATTAGCAATGCAACCGCCAAACCACCAACTAATTTTTTTACGCTAGATGTTGTTAACATAGATACCTCAACATTAAATGTTACGAACAATTTTTAACGCAACGCATAACAATTCATTAAAAATAAATCGACATACCAAAGCGACCTTCTAAATTATTTGTATTTTTGCGAATGCCAAATAACTCATGTGTAAACGCATAATCGCGCATGCTTAAATCCATTGACAGCCAATCGGTCGCATAAAAACGTAACCCTGCACCAAAATTGTAAGTAAAATAATTTTTGTCCGCGAAATGAGTATTACCTGCGCCCGCGATAAAATAGATATTAGTATCAAAATGCCAATTTTTTGTGATGTAAACTTGTCCCGGCATTAAATTGTAACCGAGCGATAAATTATAATAAGTAAGATTGCGCTGATCGTCAGTCAACAATTGAATGCCGCCGCTTAACAACTCATAACTCGTTTTTTGTACGGTGCTGAGGCCATAAGCTCCTTCCGTAAAAAATCTTTCGGTGATGTGATAAGAAAAAGTTACGCCGGAAACTTCGTTAGTGCCAAAATCTTCCACTGTGAGCAAACCATAAAACAAACCCAATTCAAAGTTTTCACTATTCAAATCCGCTTCTTTAATGGTGCGGCGTTTGATATCTGGCGTAATTATTTTTCCTAATTCGCCATCATCATTATCAGTAGTTTCTTGAGCGAATACAGGCACACTGAATGCACATAACACACTAAACAATAATGATGTGATTAGAAAAATACGCTGAAACCGACTTTCCATTCCTTAACCTCTTCGTTGGTATTGCGACTGGTGAGTACATAATTATTAGCGAGCTCTACCCGCAAAAAAAAGCGACTCGTTATATGCACGTATGCACCTAAGCTTGCTTGCAATAAATTATCTTCACGATCTTCAGTTTGCACGAGTGTTGAGCTTGGCATAGTTTTCATAGTGCCAGCTCCTATGCCAACAAAGGGGGAAACCGGCCACTCTGGAAAGGGTTGATGCAAAATTGCCAATGCAATAATTTGATTGTCAGAAAACTCGCCGGTATTTTGCGCCAACCGAATTTCTGTTGATAAATTCTTGGTAAAACGATAGCCGATATTTAAGTCAAAGGCTTTGGCACCGGCAAAATCGCCAAACCCTGCACCCATTTCAAATCGATCAACCAAGTAATCTGACTGATTGTCTTTTTTAAATTCAGGCACAGCCCCGTCTAAGCTAAGTGTTAATAGAATATCGTCACGCTTTATCCAACCAGTCACATCACGCGATGTTTTTATTTTGATCCAGGCGGTATGCATTTTTATCAGTGTGATGAGTTCGCCGCGCTCAAGAACATGAAAAATAGGGTAGCCGCTTCCAGGACCATTGTGGACGTTAATAAACGCATCGTTAACTGTGACTTGTAAAGGCTCGCCTGCGACAGCCGAAAAACTGAGTACAATAAAAAGAAAGCCAACAAATGGCTTTCTCCAACACAGCATTTCTTTTAATTGTTTTTTAAACTCACTCAACACAAATCAGCTCATTTTGAAATTAGGGTTCAACCGAGTCGAACGGGTTATTGTAATAATTCGCGCGTAAATCCAACCATTCAGACAAGAGTTTAAGTTCACTGTTATTAAGATAGCCGCTGTGCGCTCCACCAACATTGAATCGACTAAAGAATCTTGCGCTTGCTCGCGCACCACCGCGGTTCATAGGCGCAACAAGCTGTGCAGTTGTAGTTAGAGGTATGGGGTTGCCTGTTGCTCCATCTACTAATACTGCACCGGTTATAGGATCTTGTTCAAAGGGGCAATCGGCAACGCCAACACAAGTAGGTAAATTATTAGCATCCAGGGTAACAACGCATTCTGGAATTTCATCGCTATCCACAACAAATTCACACACGGGAATAAGAGTTGTGAGCACCCCTCCATCATTCAAAATTTGTCTATCTCGAGCATTCAGCAACTGATTATAAGAGAGCATTGGCTGGTTTGCTGCATTTTTTGTTCGACCAAAATTTAATTGGCCAGCAGGAACAATTGCGGTGGTATTGCCATCAGCATCAGTAACAGACGATGCATGACAGCTAATACAAGCTCCGGTAGCTCGCTCTCGCTCCCATATGGGTTGTATATTTTGTTCGTAGTTGATGATGATACGACACAAACTACTCCAGCCATCTGCTTCGATACAGGCCTCCGATGTTGGCGCATGCAGGTCAGCTAGAGTAAGCGCCAAGTCTCTATAACGGTAAGCAAAGCTCATCGTTTTTGCGCTTACATTGGTATCTGTCCATTCATCATCAAACACTAAGTCCACGCTAGGTGCCCGAAAATTCGTGCCAGCTGTACTACTAAAAGGCGCGCAAGTACTGGCATCACCGGAAACTAAACACCAAGTTGTTCTGCTCGCAAATTCTGCCATGGTTTCACCCATAGTTGCCGTCTCCGGTGTACCTAACCTGTCAAACCTTATGGTATTTGGAAATTGCATACCGCTTGTCGCAGCGCCAGTATTAATAGATGCAAGCTCAGCGTCTACACGTCCATGCCCTGAAGTAAGATTACTAGCAACATGGCATCCGTTACACTCGCGCACTTCGCCCGGGCGAAGTTGCAGCCAATGATTTTTCGTGGCGCCAATACGTTTCCCATCCTTATCAAGAACTTCGAGCGTGAAAGCAACATCTGCAGGAACTTTAACTTTTATAGAACCATCTGGCTCCACCGGAGCGTATCCCAAAACTTCTTTGCGGCCGGTGAAACCATTAAATAATGCCCCATAGGTGTTATCAGCGAGGGCGTCCTGGGTATCATCATCTGGAATTGATACCGCTTTTATAAACCGCACAAACCGCGCTGGACGCACGTCGGGTGCAGCTTGCGCCATCGCCGTGATACTTGTGGGGGCCGAGGTAAACCCGTAGTTCGCAAAAACACCATCAAAATCATAAACGCTGCGAATATGCAGCATTCCCACACTTTCTTTGGCCAAACTTAAATTTATTGTTGGCTGCTGAAAAGTAGGCGGTGTGCGCACCTCTATGGTGACGGGATCAGTAAACATTTTTCCTTCCTGTGCCAAGACTACCGGTTGCTGGGATTGGTCCGCCATGTTGTAAATCCAAATTCCGTATAGAGCAGGAGCCTCTTGAATTCCAGGGGTGGCTAACATGGCATCGGTGCAAGCTACAAATTTTGTAGGCGTAGCCGGAGCAGGGTCAGTTGGATCAATCAACCGACACTGACTCCAGCTAACGAGCAAACGGTTAGTACCGTCATATAGAGGAGCAAGTGCAGAGAATCGCCCGTGTTTCGAAAACTCAGGCGCATCAACCGTGCCGACATTAATATTTACCGGCAAAATAGAAATAGGGTTTTGTGCTGAACCGGTGCCACCTCCAGCAGGAATTTGTAAGTCGTTTTCAAAAAAGTGCGGCACGTCCACCACTACCATATCACCACCCAAAAGCGCGGCATCAGGTTTAAGAATGGCAGCTATACGACCATCACTCATTTCCTGAGGTTTAAAAAGACGATTCATAGGGTCATCCGCAGGTGTTGGGTTCATACTGAAATACCCATAGCTACGTTCAACCTGAGTGCCATCAGGGTTTACGGTATAGAAACTAAGCTTGTCACCCCCAAATTGATCCCAATGCGTATAAAGCACCCGCCCATTTTGCAATACCGTTGGCTGTAAATCATGGCTTTGGTTATAGGTGATTTGTTGAATGTCAGTGCCATCATCCTTCATGGTATGAAGCTCATAAGCAGGCATATCATTGCCTTCTTCTAAGGCTGAAAATTGCGGTTTACCATCATCCAGTAAAATTGCTTTGCTGCGTGTTTGACGTGTAGAGCTAAACAAAATGCTGCCATCTGACAAGTAACGCGGGCTTACATCTTGCCCAGCTTCAGCCACAATGTCAGAACTAATGATGCGACGAAGCGTTTTAGTTGTAAGGTTATATTCCCAAATATTCCATGTAGGCTGATCTTCAGGGTCTGCACCTTCGATATTAGGTGCGTGCATAGCAAAGACTAATTTTCTACCATCCGCACTAGCCGATAGATCTTTTACGTCATAACCTTTGGTAGGGTCGGCAGGGTCATAATTAGGATCATTTGTGAAAACATCTTGAGTGATATCGACAGTAGCGGCCAGCGCTGTAGCACGATCTTTCAACAGAATTTTCGCGCCCGGGTTAAAGGCAGCTGGATTAAGTAAATCAGGGAAAACAGGATTGCCATCTTCATCCTCCGGAATAGGGCGCTCTACGTAAGCAATTGGCAAGTCCACCGCCACCGGATCAGGCTTTTGTCCACTCCCTTTGCTACCGGAGCCGCCACTGCCGCAAGAAGAAAGTATCAAAACCCCCATCGCCACTAATAGCGGTTTAATAAATAGCGCAGGCTCGAAGGAAAATGCCTTTAATGTGAGTTTCATACTCAATTACCTTGTTTAAATGGCCTATTTAGCACTTTGGAAGAATAGCGCAATATTTTGATAAGCTGATTATTTACGGCTTAAGGTGTCACTTAGCTTGTATTGTCAGCTAACTTACCTATGCATTCTCTCGATTTAATCACGAAACATCCCTCTAGCAAGGCTAGAAACTGTTGAGCGGGCAAAAGAGGCTATTGAATGGAATACTTTATGGATGAGCATTCCGAGCATCAGCTAATTTTTCAATTCCCACATTAATGTCACACAACTTCGCTTATGTGGCGGCGAAACATCAAGATATTTGTATTTATGTGATTGAGTTGACAAGTGCATTTACTAGTCGGCCACAGGTTTGAACCGTTCAGCCGCCTATAATGATTTATCGGCTTCATGGCCTGCTAGACTAAAATCCAACGTTACATTTTCTCAATGTCATTTTTGTACATACCTATTTAGGGAGCAGTCGTGACTCTATCAACCATCACCAGAGCCCTCTCAACAGCCTTACCGCAATGGCTGACTTGCCATCGTTTCGGGCTTAAATCAATTATTCTTAGCGTTGGATTCTTAGCAGCCGCCACCCACGCCGGGACACGCGAACAAGCTCTGCAGATCCATAGTCGCGTTGCCGGAGTTCCACCGACCGAAGCGGTGTTACTGCAGATGGCCGCCTTTTTAGAAGCTGGGAACAAGACAAGCGCCGTGAATTTGGCAATGCAGAATGAGTCTTTCTATAGCGTAGTGCTTAAAAACATGGTCACGCCTTGGACCAATCGCGATCAGACTGTATTCGCCCCGCTTAATGATTACACGGCCACCGTAATCGGATTGGTACGTGATGACGATGATTTCCGCAAAGTGCTATTCGACGACGTACTGTACATCGCTAACCCCAGCTTAGGCTTGCCTACTTATTCCAATGGCAATAACAGCCATTATCAAGCCATAGAAACCCAAGGTATTAGCTTAAGAGATAACTTGGTACGTCGCGACCAATCAACACTCAATGGCTTACCCACTGCAGCCACTGCAGGCGTTATTACCAGCCGGGCGGCTGCAGCCGCTTTTTTTAAAGCGGGTACTAATCGCGCTATGTTCCGCTTCACTCTGATTAATCACATGTGCCGCGATCTCGAACAAGTGCATGACATAACTCGCACCCCTGATTTTATTCGTCAGGATGTAAGTCGTAGCCCAGGTGGCGATAGCCGTGTATTCCTGAATGGTTGTATTGGTTGCCACAACGGGATGGATCCTATGGCCAAAGCGTTTGCCTATTATGATTACGTATTTGATATGGATGCCGATCCGGACGGCCTTAACGGCACTATTAGCTATAACTCAGATGGCACCATCGACCCCGCTACCGAAAGTCGTGTGAAAGAAAAATATCGTATTAATAGCACTACGTTCCCCTACGGCTACATTACACAAAATGACGATTGGCAAAATTACTGGCGTGCCGGTGTTAATAGCAATTTAGGGTGGGATACAAGCCTACCTGCCGCTGGTTCGGGTGCTAAGAGTATGGGCAAAGAACTGGCATACAGTAGGACATTTGCTAGTTGCCAGGTGGAAAAGGTGTTTAAACATGTGTGTTTACGCAAGCCTGCTGATGCAACGGATCGCAGCACAGTCGCAACTATTACCAATAATTTTGCCGTTAGCGGCTATAAATTGAAGCAAGTTTTTATCGATACTGCCGACTATTGCAAAGGTGAATAAGGTGACTATTGTGAAATCAACATCATTTTTCGTTCGCCCAGCGATTATCATCTCAGCTCTGTTATCAATGAGCTTACTGATAGCAAGTTGCGGCTCAGGCAGTGCAGCCAAGAACCGCGAAAATCCAAACAGCAATGGCGGTGGTACCGGCGGCGGTTTTGCTTATAAAGGTGAAAAATCTGCTGCTAGCGAGGACATATTAAAATTTCAAACCGAGTTCTGGATACATCTCGCGCCAGAAGACCGTTGCGGTGGTTGTCATACAGCGACTGGACAAGCACCTGGCTTTGCACGAACTGACGATATCAACCTAGCTTACGACGCGGTTATCAGCAATGGCCTCGTAACTCTTGCTAATCCCGCTGAATCAAGCATTGTTGCCAAAGTGCGTAACGGGCACAACTGTTGGCAAGCTGACTCCGGTGCTTGCGCTGATATTATAGCCACCTACATCACTAACTGGGCAGGCGATACAGCCACCACTACTAACACTGTCGTACTTAAAGCACCGGTGGAGAGAGACGTCGCTAATAGTAAAAGCTTCCCTACCGACCGCGGCAATTATTCAACCACGATTTATCCTCTTCTAACTGAGTATTGCTCCAGTTGTCACTCGGAAAGTGCCATTACTAAACAGCAACCGTATTTTGCTAGCACTGATATATCGGTTTCCTACGATGCAGCTAAAACTAAAATTCGCTTGGATAATCCTGCAGCATCACGTTTTGTACAACGCCTACGTACCGACTTTCACAATTGCTGGGACGATTGCACAGCTAATGCCCAAGAGATGGAAGACGCCATAGTGGCCTTCGCAAATGCAATTCCTGTGATAGAAGTTGACCCTGCGTTGATTATTAGTAAAACCGTTGGTTTGGCAGATGCCTTTGTGTTGAGCAGTGGTGGTCGTGTGGATACAAACCTCATCGCCAAATATGAATTCAAAACAGGCAGAGGCTCCACTGCTTACGATACGAGCGGTGTAGAACCTGCTGCTAACCTCAGTATTTATAACGATATTGGTTGGAGCAGTGCTTGGGGCATTAAAATAAAAGACACTGGGCGAGCGCAAGCCACTACAACCGGGAGCCGCAAATTTT
>JANPKH010000288.1:0-4502 GCA_031425935.1 Gammaproteobacteria bacterium
GAATTTTTGTTTGATGAGAGCCAACCAGTTTTCGTTAATGAAATTAAAGTTAAGATCCTGATCGATCATTTTTATAGGTAAACTTTTTACAAAAATTGCAGTTCGTAGTTGAGCAATTGAGGAAATGCCAAATAGTGATACATAAGAATACATTGGAAGCTTTATCTGGTGCCGATTTTCTTTGATTAATTGGTGCCACGTATAAGTTTTTCCAACACCCCAAGCACCTTTTATGGCAACAACTTGTGCTTCATCGTTTTGTAGGAATCGAGTGATTACTGTTTTTACTGTCGCTAATGTCATACCGAGAAACTCATTCCAAAAAGTAAGTACATAGACTCATTGTGCCATTATGTTAATGGAGATAACTTAACCAAAGGCAATTGTTACTTTCAACACCATTAAAAACCGGACATTACAGCACTTATCTAGCCTAGCCATTAACCCGCACAAGATAAGAAGCCAATTCCGCTATCAACTTATACGATTCCTTCGAATACCCTCCACTTGTCATTATCACTGTTGGAATCTTAAGGGCACGTAACTGATCAATAACAAATTTATCTCTTTCTATAACTGATTCATAACTAACATTTAAACCACCTAGTTTATCCGTTGCGACAATGTCCGTACCCGCATTATAAAAAGCGAGTTTAGATCTTTTATAAGTATTTAGAAAAGCGGGTAATTCTTCTTTTAGTAACTGTAAATAATCTTCAGAACCAAGCCCTGCTCTTAGCGGAATAATAAAAGGAAATTCATCATTAGTATCATCCCTCAACCCTGGGTAAGCTTGCATATTGTATAAATCAAATATGCCGACCGATTTATCCTTTTCATAAAAACTGGTAAAACCATTACCGCGATGGGCATCGAGGTCAATCATTATTACAGTATCGTCTTGTGAAATTAAATTATTATTTCTTACAATAGTTAATGCCAAAACTGCATCAGAAAAAAAGCAAAATCCTTCGCCGTGATCAGCAAACGCATGATGAAACCCACCGCCTAGATTAAACACAATTGCACCTTCAAGTGCTTGTTGCGTGGCGAGTAAAGTGCCTGCGGTTGCATATTTAGCCGGTGTCACTAAACCTTTTTGCAGAAAAGTACTAGGTATCAAAGCTAAGGGCGACATTTCGATAACAGCTGCAATAGCTTTGCTTTGTGTTAAAGATTGTACATATTGCTCTGTGTGTACACTCAACAAGTCTTGATCTGAAATAGGTGCGCTTACAAATGTTGTATATTGATTAATGGTATTGCCAAATTCATTTTGTAGCAGTGCCCATGCCTTACTATATTTTTTAGCATCAAATGGATGGAGCTTTTCAATCCCCAGAATACTAAAATCATAGTGTGGTGAATAAACTAATCGAGTTTTCATTTTCAACCTTTGGTACTTTTAATTTGTAACGCAAAGCGATGAAGGTCGTTTGGTATCCACATATTTGATTGCCAATAGTTAACATGCCCAACATTACCTGACGATAAAAGCCAAATGTGTACTGAAGTAGTCATTTATGCATCCTTAAAACGATAATTCATAAAAAATATGCAAAACTGCGATAGCAAGGGGGAAGTATTTTCGAAGGATCATTAAAGACTATTACTGTGCCGAATACCAGTATTCCTCAGAATACTTATTTATATGTAATTTATCTTCGAAGACAGACTAAACCTGAATTTTTATGTTAATAAACTGGATTCATAAAACACTGCCTGTTAGTATTTCACGCATGTTCATAGCATAGGGCTATGCCCTAAAAAACTCGAAGCGCCCGATATGTTAACAGTACTTATTATTATTTTTATTTTAGCTTACGCAGCAATTGCTTTAGAGCACCCGCTCAAAATCAATAAATCAGCTTCAGCCCTTGTGGGTGCGGGGCTGCTCTGGACCGTGTACGCACTATTATCGAATAATGGGCATAATATTTCTCACGAGTTGTCAGAGACATTAGTAAGTACAGCCCAGATCATATTTTTTCTTATAGGTGCAATGACTATTGTGGAAGTGATTGATGCTCACAATGGCTTTGAAGTTGTCACTAGTAGAATTAAAACGACCAAATTATCGTCGCTTATGTTGCTGATAAGTTTAGTCACTTTTTTTCTCAGCGCTATTCTCGACAACCTCACTACCGCCATCGTGATGGTGTCGCTGATGAAAAAATTATTGGAAAAAAGAGAGGACCGTTTATTTTTTGCAGGCATGATAGTGATCGCGGCAAATGCTGGAGGCGCATGGTCGCCTATAGGGGACGTCACTACCACAATGTTGTGGATTGGCGGGCAGATAACGCCAGTCAATATAATCACTGGGGTTTTCTTGCCATCAGTGGTGAATCTGCTGATACCTCTACTCATTACCGCTTTCATGTTGCGAGGTCGGCTTGTTGAAAGCCCGGCTAACATGAGTGAAAACTCAGCGGGATTAACCTCATCGCTGGAAAAAAATATTATTTTTTTCTTAGGTTTAAGTGTGCTAGTTGCAGTTCCTCTCTTTAAAACCATCACGCATTTGCCGCCGTTTATGGGGATTTTATTTGGGCTGGGAATTTTATGGATAGTTGCTGATTTAATGCACAGGGATAAAAACGATGAACAAAAAAATCAATTAACGTTGGTGCATGCGTTGACACGTATTGATATGTCTTCCATTGTATTTTTTATTGGTATTTTATTGGCCGTAGCCACCTTGGAGCACTCACACATACTAACGTCATTGGCTGCATGGCTGGATGAAACTGTAGGTCGTCAGGACGTTATTGTCATATTAATTGGCTTTGCCAGTGCAGTAGTTGATAACGTACCGCTGGTTGCAGCATCAATGGGAATGTATAGCCTTGAACAATATCCACCAGACAGCTTCTTATGGGAATTTTTGGCGTATTGTGCTGGTACGGGTGGGTCCATTTTAATTATTGGATCTGCAGCGGGCGTAGCTGCAATGGGTTTAGAAAAAATAGATTTTATTTGGTACGTGAAAAAAATTAGTGCGCTTGCGACCATAGGTTATATTGCTGGGGCGCTGGTTTATATTGTTCAATTTAATCTATTACACTAACCAAACTATATTTTTTAATTAAACTGTTTCCTTCAGGTGGGAAATTGCGCTTATATTTACTCTGCACTGATGGCGATAAAACACACTAAGTTCCAGCATACGAATGTACTAAAAATAAGCGGTTGAATTAACCAAAAAAATCCAATTGCGAGTCATGCGTTTTGTGCTTCGCAGGTACGCTAAGTGGTTTGCGAAATTTTGAAGTATCTAAAGTACTAAAACGTGCACTTCGATCAATGCCTAACCGTGATATGGTTTTCTCAAAACGCTGGCGAATCATATCTGCCCACACACCCTCACCGCGCATACGTGAACCAAAATGCGCATCGTAATCTTTACCGCCACGCATATCGCGAACGCGATTCATCACCCGTTTCGCTCGCTCTGGAAAATGTGTTTCCAGCCATTGCTGAAACAAAGGATTAACTTCCCACGGCAAACGCAAAATGGTGTAACCCGCACTCGTCGCACCCGCCTCTACTGCAGCGGTTAGAACTTTTTCCAATTCCTGTTCGGTGATGAAAGGAATAATGGGCGCAACACTAACTGCCACTGGAATTCGCGCATTTGCTAACCGGCGAATGGTTTCGAGACGACGTGTGGGGGAAGCTGCACGCGGCTCTAGAGTGCGGGCGATATCATGATCAAGAGTTGTAATAGTAATAGCGGCGACGGCCAGTTTTTGGCTGGCCATATCGGAAAGTAAATCTATATCGCGCTCAATTAACGACGATTTTGTAATTAACCCAACTGGGTGCTTACATTCATGAAGTACTTGTAAAACTTGCCGTGTTAGTTGAAGTTTACGCTCGCAGGGTTGATAAGCATCGGTGTTTACGCCAAGAGCGATAGAACTTGGCACGTAGGAAGACGCAGCCAATTCACGCCGCAATAATTCAGCGGCATTCACTTTAGCAAACAAACGTGTTTCAAAATCTAACCCCGGTGACAAGCCAAGATAAGCGTGAGTCGGGCGCGCGAAACAGTATATGCACCCATGCTCACAGCCGCGGTAAGGGTTTAACGAAACGCTAAAGGGTAAATCGGGTGATTCGTTGCGGGAGAGAATACTTTTTGCCATCTCATGCGTAACATGGGTTTGTGTAACATGGGTTGCTGCTACTTTGATTTGGTCCGAGTCGTCATCTTGCCACCAGCCATCGTCAACAATTTCAGTGGTTTGTGTTTCAAAGCGCCCGGACAAATTGCTAACAGCACCCCTTCCCTTTTGAGCTTTTAAGGGAGCAACTATCCAGGGGCTAGGGTCAGAAAAATCGTCATCAGCGAAAGTCATGGGGCACCACACAACTGTGTTTATATACAGTATATTGTGGTATTTAAGTAGAAATAGCAAGCATGTTTTATTTCTATTTATCTCAGCTCATTTATCTCAGTTCATTTATCTCAGCTCAATTATTTAGGTTTCTGTTTA
>JANPKH010000289.1:0-7292 GCA_031425935.1 Gammaproteobacteria bacterium
AAATGATGGCAAGGGTGGCACCGCTACCGCCAGTAAAACTCTATCTCACTTCTTTTCTGATTATTGTGTAAATTCCAGCTCTAGCTCATCGTTCAGGCCTTCCAGTTCGTCGATTGCACCTTCGAGCTCTTCGAGGCCTTCCAGTATTGCTTCCAGCTCGAAAAGACCTTCCAGCATTTCCAGCACATCGCGCAGTTCTTCGTCGACTCCTGCAAAAGCCAGTTGTTCTTACGTGGTTAACAGTCAATGGGGAAATGGTTTTACCGCGTCAATTCGCATTAAAAATACCAGCACACAAACCTTAAATGGCTGGTCGGTGAATTGGCAGTATAGCGATGGATCTAAAGTGAGCAATTTATGGAATGCGTCTCTTACTGGAAGCAACCCATACAATGCTAAAAACCTGAGCTGGAACGCCAATGTCCAACCAGGGCAAACGGTAGAGCTTGGCTTCCAAGGCAGCAAGCCTGCCGGTACTGCAGTGGTGCCTGTTGTGACTGGTGCAATTTGCCAGTAGCGACATAAAAATCCCCGCTTTTTGCGGGGATTTTCTTTATGGCCAACATTAATTCTCAACATTAAGGGGAAGTTCTATGAAAAAGGTAAATTTAAATAAGCTAAATTTTTTAAAACAGGCACTCGCAATTGTCACTGCCGGAATCTTATTGCTTCCTGCGTTGGCGCAGGCGTTATCACCGCTGTATGTGCAGCCGTGGAGCATTCAAGGCGGAAAGCTGCTTGATCCTAAGGGCAATCCCTTTATATTTCGCGGCGTGACCATTAATCACACTTTAGCTCCGGAAAAGACGCTACAGGCACTTAAGGATGTTGCCGCTGCCGGTGCTAACGCTGCGCAAATTGAATTTTCAATACGCTTTAATGGCGGTTTTCCCCGCCCAGTTGTTGCGCAATTACGCGACATTATTGCGACCTGTAAAGACAATAAATTGGTATGTGTACTGGAGCCGAATGATGTTGCCGGTTACCCAAACGGTCCAACCCATGGCGGTGAACTCATAACACTTTGGACGTGGCATGACATGTATCCCGAGTTGGTCGGGAATCACGGGCACATTATTATTGGCTTTGGTAATCAGCATTTTGCACTTAGCCAAACTCCGGGGGACTATCAACTTCGAATGGATAACTATCTCACCTCGTTGGTCGCTGAACTCCCACCGGGTTATTTAGTAATGATCGATGGAAATGATTGGGCCCAAGACACCAGCAAATCCATGCTTGATTTTGCGCGAACATTGAAAGATCCAACGCATAAATTAGCTAACCGGATAATTTATTCTGTGGATATGTTTTATGCCTATCTAGATCCCATCAAAATACGTGATTACATTGCCAGCTTTAGCGAGCTAGGTGCCCCGCTGGTGGTTGGTGGTTTCGGACCTGTCTCCTACATCCATCCGTTCCGTGGAAATCCAGTGCAAACAGACGCTCTAGAATTACCTGCGGCCTCCGTCATGCAATATGCAGAGCAATACGGTGCAGGTTATTTTGGCTGGAGCTGGAGCGGCAATGAAAACCGGGCTTTAGATGTAGTTTCCAATTGGGATGCTAACCTTTTGACGCCTTGGGGCAACTTATTGTTTAACAGTCCTAATGGCATCAAAGCGACTGCAAAATTGGCTACACACTTTAGTAGCAATTCGAGCAGCAGTTCTAGCAGCGTTTCCAGTAATGTTTCTAGCAGCAGCTCATCAATGGCGAACAATCCTCCTTCTGCTGTTCTTACCGCTTCTATCGTAAGACAGGTTTGTTGGCGCCCCTATGGTGAAGCATCTGCCCTGGGATCTACAGATCCGGATGGCGATACGCTAACTTATGAATGGCAAATTAGCTTTGATTCCACTGTCTTCACCGCCACTGGCCCAACGGTTCGTTTTGCCATGCGTGGCCTCACCAACTACACAATAAAATTAACTGTAAATGATGGAAAGGGCGGAATAGCAATCGCTAGGAAAACGTTGTTTGCAGATAGCTGCCCTAACTCCAGCTCCAGCTCCTTGTTCAGGCCATCCAGTTCATCGGTCGCTACATCAAGCTCCATTAGACCTTCGAGCATTTCGTCAAGCTCCATAAGACCATCCAGCATTTCTAGCTCATCGCGCAGTTCGTCGTCGATTCCCGCAAAAGCGAACTGTTCTTACGTGGTTAACAGTCAGTGGGGCAATGGTTTTAACGCGTCAATCCGCATTAAAAATACCAGCACACAAACTATGAATGGGTGGTCAGTGAATTGGCAGTATAAGGATGGCTCAAAAGTAACCAACTTATGGAATGCGTCGCTCAGCGGCAGCAATCCATACAATGCAAAAAATCTGGGCTGGAATGCGATTATTCAGCCAGGGCAAACGGTAGAGTTTGGATTCCAGGGTAGCAAGCCTGCCGGGGTTGCAATTATCCCTGTCGTAACAGGTAATGCTTGCCAATAAAACTCGTGCAAATAACACCTTATAAATAAAAAGCCCCGCAAGATAGCGGGGCTTTTTATTTATCCGATACATGATGCTTTTTTATTGACATCAAGAAAACATTAAGAGTTTTATCTAACCGTTTTAATCTTTAATTTTTTTTCGAAGAGTTAATCAAAATACATATCTTTCGGCACTTTAATATTGCGTGGATATTTTGGTTTTTCGCCGCGACCTTTGCGATGGTTGCGCAATTGGAAAACGTAGGCAAGTACTTGTGCTACAGCAAGATATAGACCTGCGGGAATTTCTGCATCTAATTCGGTGGTATGAAAAATAGCACGCGCCAACACTGGCGATTCAATAATTTCAATGTTATGAGCTTTGGCGATTTCGCGAATTTTTAATGCAGTATGGTCACCACCTTTCGCAATCATAATCGGCGTTGCCATACTTTCAGGTTGATATTTTAAAGCAACTGCATAGTGCGTAGGGTTGGTGATAATAACATCTGCCTCGGGAACACTTGCCATCATGCGGCGTTGCGCCATCTCCCGTTGCAGCTGCCGAATGCGGCCCTTCACTTCAGGCTTGCCATCAGTATCTTTTGACTCGTCCCTTATTTCCTGTTTGGTCATTTTTAATTTTTTAGCATATTCAAACAACTGCAAAGGCACATCTACAGCGGCAATTATTAGAGTGGCAGCGGATAGCGCAATAGCAGCAAAAATACTAATTTCGGCAGAGTGAATGATCGCGACGTTAATGTTTTCATCACTTAATCGATACATATCTTGCGCATAATGCTTTAATAATAAAATGGTTGCCCCGAGAATAATCATCACTTTAGCGAGAGCTTTCACTAATTCAATAAGTGCCTTCAGCGAAAACATACGCTTCATTCCCGCCAGCGGATCCATGCGGCTTAACTTTGGTTGCAAGGCATCAACGCTAAATAACCACCCACCCAGAGCAATGGGTCCGATAATAGAAGCTAAAAACATTAAGCCAAAAAAAGGCATCATACTTAAAATGCCATCATAAATTGCGGACGCCAAATGGCCAATCATTGCATTTGGATCAAAAATAGTTTCACGCGTCAAGATGAAATTAGCACGGGTAAGTCCAATTATTTTGGCGAACATAAAGTCTGCGTAAAAATACAAACCACACGCACCAAATAACAAAACAACAGACGTAGTGAGATCACGTGAACGAGGGATTTGCCCCTCTTCACGCGCCTTTTCAATCTTTCGGCCACTGGCCTCTTCCGTCTTTTCCTGGCTGCTGTCTTCGTCTGCCATTTATTTTATTTCCAGTAACATTCTGGTAGCGTTTAAACCTTCATCAATAATTTGATAAAAAAGCGGCAAAAAATTAGATAGGGAATACCACATTAAAATATAACCAAACAATAATGTGATTGGCATACCTACTGTAAATACGTTCATTTGCGGAGCGGACCTACTCATCACGCCAAACGAAATATTGACAATCATCATAGAAGTTAATAGTGGTAGAGAAATCAATAATGCGGAGCTAAACATCCAAGAAAAAAGTTTAACAATATGCAGGTAATGTGCGGGGCCAAAACCTTGACCGCCGACGGGAAAACTTTCAAAACTATCCACAATCATTTGAATAACGACGAGATGACCGTTAATAGCTAAAAATAATAAAGTAGACAGCAACAAATAAAATTGTGAAATAATCGTAACACTCATACCACTCGACGGATCATTTTGTGCAGCGAATCCCAAACCTAGTTTAAGTGCAACAAATTGCCCAACTAAAATAAAAATTTGCATTACAACTTGCAAACTAAAACCCAGAGCTAACCCTATTATGACTTCTTTCATAACCAAGACTATGCCTGGCAATGACATAAATGAAATTACAGGTGCTGCTGGTAGTAGCGGAACAACTAACATAGTCGTAAATAGTGCAAGGATAATACGTACACGCGCAGGTACAACACGCGCACCTATAATAGGTATTGCAAAATAAAAAGCACTGATGCGCATCATCGGCCATAAATATTGCCCGATGAATTGATTTATTTGCGCTTCACCTACTATCAGTTCTTGCATAACTTTTTGTTCAAGATTTTCTATTTAGGGCTTTCTTTAAGGAACGTCGTTAACCAATTAAATAGGGAATATTCGTATAGAGCCGAGTAAATAAATCCATAAATTTTGTGATAATCCACGGCCCCGCCATCATGATGGTGGCAATAGTCACAATCAAACGCGGCAAAAAGCTTAGTGTTTGTTCATTTATTTGCGTAGCAGCCTGAAACATACTTACCAGCAAACCTACTATCAAACTTGGCCCTACAATAACCAGCACCATTAGCACAATGAGATAGAGTGCATCGGCAAATAAATCCATCGCAACTTCTGGAGTCATTTTTTTATCCTGCTTAATTTAATATTAAACACCATAACTAGCAGCCAGAGTGCCAACAATCATTGCCCAACCATCCACCAAAACAAACAACATAATTTTAAATGGCAACGAAATAATGAGTGGCGATAACATCATCATACCCATTGCCATGAGCACGCTGGAAACAACTATATCGATTACTAAAAATGGAATAAAAATAATAAAACCAATTTGAAAGGCCGTTTTTAATTCGCTAATGATAAAAGCAGGAATTAAAATATTAAACGGCGTTTCTTCAGGGGTAGCAATAGGTTTATGCTTGGCAATTCCAACAAATAAACCTATATCTGATTCACGAGTTTGCGCCAGCATAAAGGTATGAAAAGGTGCAACTGCTTTAGTAATGGCATCTTGTGCGGTAATTTGTTGGTTTATATATGGTTGCAACGCATCCGCATTCGCTTTATCAAATACCGGCTGCATAATAAAAAAAGTGAGGAACAAAGCAAGGCCAATTAAAATCTGGTTGGACGGCGATTGCTGTAAACCCAGGGCTTGGCGCAAAATTGAAAAAACAATAATAATTCGCGTAAAAGACGTCATCATCATCAACAATGCAGGCAAAAAAGTCAGCATTGTCATGATAGCGAGAATTTGCAAGGTCACCGTGTAGTCTTGGGTACCATCTTTATTCGTTTTTACGGTGAAAGCAGGTAAACCTGGAATGGCAGAAAGCGAACCACCTATATTGCTCACTGATGCGGGCGCGGGTGCAAGCTGCGTTTGTTTTAGTGATGTAGTTTGTGCGCTAACATTCACACAAAAACAAGAAAATATAATAGACAATATTATTAAATAGTATTTGAACGAAGATAAGCATTGTAATAATTTAATTGCTTGCATAATAAGCCCTTACTTTTTTGTATTTTTTAGATTAGAAAAAGTGCTATTACTCAAGTCATTTTGCTGTGCCGTATTTTTTTTCAGATCCGTATTTTCTTGCAATTCTTTATGTTGCTGCAGCGCTGTGTTTTTTTGTAACAGCGCCATCAATTTTTTACTAAAATCTGATGGTGCTGGCGTTACATCCTCAGCCGTGTTAACAACCGGCACCTCAAATACATGTAGTGTATTAATACTTGTAGCCGTAATGCCCAATAGAATTTGTTTTCCTCCTACATCTACTAACATTATTCGTTCACGGGTACCAAGCGGCATAGCGGATAGCATTTTAATGGTGGAATTTTGCATAAACCCACCTTGGCTAAAACGCTTTACAAACCAGGACAGCCCATAAATCAAACCCACAATTAAAATTAATCCGCCTACTAAACTTGCTAATTGTGATGCGCTGCTAATTTTTTTAGGGTCAGCAAGTGGGGGGTTGTTAGCATTGATGTTCGTATTAATAGTGGTGGGTGAAGTGTTAGCTAACGGCGCAATGGCTTGAACAGAAGTTTCTGTAATAGGAGCAACTGGAGTAGGAGCAGCTGAAGTAAGAGCATCTGAAATAACAGTTGAGGGTTTTTCACTAGCGACTTCCGCATGCACCGTACCTATAGTTAACAACGCAGCTATGATTAACGAAAAAAAAACCAGCAGAATATTTTCACACATAAAGAAAAATGTTTTCTTGTAGGTGGTAATACTTAGGTCTGCGCTTCGTTTCATGGTTTTACCTAATGTACAATCAACTGTTAACGCAGCTTTTTTATGCGCTCTGCAGGACTAATTACATCCGTCATGCGAATACCAAATTTTTCATTCACTACAACTACTTCACCGTGTGCGATTAACGTACCGTTTACAAGTACATCTAACGGCTCACCCGCCAGACGATCCAACTCAATAACAGAACCTTGATTGAGCTGCAGCAAATTACGAATCGTGATAGAGGTGCGCCCTACTTCCATTGAAATACTCACTGGAATATCCAAAATAACGTCTAACTCCGGGCTAACCGTAGCTTTACCCGAATCGTTTTGTAATTCTTCAAATGCAACCGGGTTCGCTTTTAGTGCTGCCCTTTGTTCAACATCAGCCTGCTCTGCCATAGCGGCAGCCCAATCATCTTGATCATCGTTTGCCATGATTAACTCCTGGAGTACCTGATATATTTTGTGCGCCGGAACGGTCAATAAATTCTTTTATTTTTAAAGCAAGATTTCCGCGAGATTGCCCTAACTGAGTTCTAAACATAGGCACACCGTTAGCAGTGAGCACGTGAAAGCTAGGAAATTCTATTGGTATTACATCACCCACTTTTAAATCTACAATATCTCTGAGCATAATATCGTGGCGAATAACATCGCACTCTAAATCCACTTTTGCGGCTAACACATCTTCACGCAATGCTTTCACCCAGCGCTCATCTTGTTCATCGCTATCGCTTTGTAAACCAGAGTCCAACACTTCTCGAATGGGTTCTATCATTGAATAAGGCATAGTGATATGCAATTCACCGCCACCACCGTCAAG
>JANPKH010000290.1:0-11784 GCA_031425935.1 Gammaproteobacteria bacterium
GCCAGACCTCAACGCTATTGAGCATATTGGCCAGCAAATCGAGCAGACGTTATCCACGTTGCCTGGCACCCGCAGTGCTTATGCCGAACGGATCAACGGCGGCTATTACCTTGATTTCGAGGCCGATAAAGCCGCGCTGGCACGTTACGGGTTACTACTGGGCGATGTGCAAATGGTGATTGAAACAGCAATTGGTGGGATGGATATCGCCGAAACCG
The DNA here is from genome assembly GCA_031425935.1 of Gammaproteobacteria bacterium. GTDB lineage: Bacteria > Pseudomonadota > Gammaproteobacteria > Pseudomonadales > Cellvibrionaceae > Cellvibrio. The sequence continues at coordinate 219 of JANPKH010000290.1, forward strand.
TTGAGGGCCGCGAGCGCTATTCCATTAACGTGCGCTACCCACGCGAACTGCGCGATAGTGTGGAAAAAATTGAACACATTCTGGTGGCAACACCCGCTGGAGCGCAGGTGCCTTTGGGGCAATTGGGTAAGCTGATTACCCGCACCGGGCCACCGATGGTGCTGGATGAAAACGGCTCACTCGCGGGTTATGTTTATATTGATCTGTTTGACCGCGACGCCGGTGGTTACGTTACCGACGCTAAAGCAGCCATCGCCGACGCCGTACATATTCCACCCGGATACTTCATCACCTGGACAGGCCAATACGAATACCTCGCGCGTATGCAAAAGCGCATGGCTATCGTCCTGCCAGTAACGCTCATTCTGGTATTCGCATTTCTGTATTTCAGTATGCAGTCCACCTCCAAGGCGTTTATTGTGATGCTCGCGGTGCCTTTATCCCTAAGTGGCGGCATCGTCTTAATGTGGTTTTTAAACTACAACACCAGCGTGGCCGTGTGGGCGGGAGCCATTGCATTGATTGGGGTAGCGGTGTCTACCACATCAATCATGATGGTATTTCTGGATCAGTCTTGGCAGCGCTGGCAGGCGGAAGGCCGGCTCCTCACAGCAAGCGATGGCCAGCTCGCCATAGTGGAAGGTGCTAAAAATAGTTTGCGTTCGGTATTGATGGCAGTTGCTATGAATGTGTTTGGGCTCATGCCAGTCATGCTTGCCGCAGGTATAGGTGCTGATGTTATGAAAACTCTGGCATCGCCTATGTTCGGTGGCTTGCTATCACTTACTTTCTTAACGCTATTGGTGATTCCCTGTGTTTATCGCCGTGTCTATGGCCGCCACTTGCCTACTGCTGAAAATAATGGAAAACCAGTGCCGGTGCTCACGCCATGACCTTGAAAAAATCCGTTAATAAACTTGAGGCTGCAGCGTTGAACGAACTAGCCACTCTTATAGCCAATTGTAACAAGCCCTAAAATAGGACGAACACCATGAAAGTAGCAATATTTAGCAGTAAGCCCTATGACCAAGAATATTTATTGCGCGCCAATGGCAACCGGCACGAACTGGAGTTTCATGCGGTTACGCTTAACGCGCGCAATGCAGTACTTGCGCAAGGATGTACAGCCATATGTTGTTTTGTAAATGATTGCCTTAATGCACAAGTTCTGGAATTGCTTGCGAAAATGAATATTTCATTCATTGCGCTGCGCTGTGCCGGGTTTAACCAAGTGGATCTTGTTGCCGCAAAACAACTCGGAATAAAGGTGGCGCGGGTGCCGGAATATTCGCCCCACGCTGTCGCCGAACACGCCCTCGGTTTAATTCTTATGTTGAACCGCAACTTGCACCGCGCTTACCATCGCGTGCGCGAAAACGATTATTCGCTCAATGGGCTTCTCGGTTTTGATTTGGTGAACAAAACTGTGGCTGTGGTTGGGACGGGTAAAATTGGCCAAGTCTTCGCCCAAATTATGATGGGTATTGGTTGCAAGGTGATCGCTTATGATCCCGCGCCCAATCAAGAACTGGTTGCTAAAGGAGTGCGCTACTTACCGCTTGCCGAGATTTGGCCGCAGGCGGATATTATTTCTCTACATTGCCCGCTCAATCCATCAACCCAACATTTTATTAATGCCCAAACTATTTCCCAGCTTAAAACGGGCGTTATGCTTATCAATACCGGGCGCGGCGGTTTAATTGACACACCTGCAGTGGTTAAGGGTTTGAAAACCAAAAAAATAGGCTATTTAGGTTTGGATGTGTACGAAGAAGAAGGCGAATTATTTTTTGAAGATAATTCCAACGAACTCCTGCAAGACGATACCTTCGCGCGCTTACTTACTTTTCCCAATGTTGTTATCACTGGCCATCAAGCATTTTTCACCCACGAGGCGCTAACAGCTATTAGTGATATCACGCTTTCCAATATTGATAATTTTGCGCGAAGTGAGATGAATAAAGTTTTTCTTGTTTAAACCATTTGCGGACCTTGCTGCTGGTTCTTCGCAGTCTGTTTAAATTTTTAAAGGATTTGATGATGAGCAAACGCACTACAGTTAAAAAGCGAGAACACGCGGGTTACCCACCTTGCGGACTTCTTCCTACAAAAATTGCGGGATTTGAGCAGCTAGCTTCACTCGCTTTAGATATACATTGGTCGTGGAATCACGCAAGTGATTCGCTATGGCGCGAACTAGACCCAGAACTGTGGGAACTCACGCGAAACCCTTGGGCGATACTGCAAACCGTGGCACATGCGCGTATCGAAACCCTGCTAACCGAGCCAGAATACCGGCAAGAATTGGATCGTTTATTAGGCATACAGCGAGCCTTGAGCAGCCCGGCGTGGTTCCAACAGCAGTACCCAAAAAGCGATTTAACCTGCGTAGCCTATTTCAGTATGGAGTTTATGCTGAGCGAGGCTTTGCCGATATATTCCGGTGGATTAGGCAATGTTGCGGGCGATCAACTTAAAGCTGCTAGTGATTTAGGTATCCCGGTTGTGGGCGTGGGGTTGTTGTACCAGCAAGGATATTTCCGACAAGTCATAAGCGGTGATGGTTCACAACACGCACTTTATCCATACAACGATCCTGGCCAATTGCCCATTACACCTTTACGCCAAGCCTCGGGAGATTGGTTACGTTTAAAGGTCACTTTATCCACGCATACTGTTTGGCTGCGTACGTGGCAGGTTCAGGTGGGGCGGGTGAAATTATATCTCCTTGACTCCAACGACCCCGCCAATATGCCCGTTCATCGCGGCATTACCAGTGAGCTTTACGGCGGCGATTCAGAAGTGCGGTTACAGCAAGAATTACTCTTGGGAATGGGTGGGTGGCGCTTACTTGAAGCGCTTGGTATTCGCCCGGAGGTGTGTCACCTGAATGAGGGCCACGCGGCTTTTGTAGTGTTGGAGCGCGCGCAAAGTTTCATGAGGCAAACCCGGCAGCCCTTCGACGTTGCCTTGGCGGCAACTCGTGCGGGTAACGTTTTTACCACACACACCGCCGTAAGCGCTGGTTTTGATCGATTCTCTCCAGCTCTCATCGAACAATACCTGGAAGCCTACGCGCGCACTAAACTGAGCATTGGTTTACAAGATTTACTCGCGCTAGGGCGAGCAAATCCTCAAGATAATACAGAAGCTTTCAATATGGCTTTTTTAGCGATTCGCGGTAGCGGCTCAGTCAATGGTGTTAGCCGTTTACATGGCCAGGTGAGTCGTCATTTGTTTGAGCCGCTATTTCCTCGTTGGCCTTACACTGAAGTCCCCATCGGCCATATTACCAACGGCGTGCACATGCCCACGTGGGATTCTGCCGCCGCTGATGCATTGTGGACGGAAGTCTGTACCAAAGAACGGTGGCGGGATACTAGCCTGCCCTTAACGGGGCACATGTGCTGTGTGAGTGATACCAAACTCTGGCAATTTCGCGCCGCACGTAGCCAAGCGCTGATCGACTACACGCGAAAGCGTTTATCCCGCCAACTTTCTGCATCAGGATCACCACCGGAAGAATTGGCCAAGATTGCGACCTTATTAAATCCCGATTGGTTAACGCTTGGATTCGCGCGCCGTTTTGCAGCTTACAAACGCAATAACTTATTGCTGCAAGATCCTGCGCGATTGCTACGCATACTCACTAACCTTGATCGACCGGTGCAACTTATTATCGCCGGCAAAGCGCATCCAAAAGACCTGCAAGGTCAAGCGTTAATCCGTCAATGGATTCAGTTTATTCAGCGCGCTAATGTGCGTTCGCATATTGTTTTTTTAAGCGACTATGACATGCACCTTGGTGAACAATTAGTGCAAGGGGTGGATGTGTGGATTAACACTCCACGTCGCCCTTGGGAGGCATGCGGCACTAGTGGTATGAAGGTATTAGTGAATGGCGGCATCAATATTTCTGAGCTTGATGGCTGGTGGGCTGAGGCCTATTCACCAGAACTTGGGTGGGCGATAGGTGATGGCCAAGAACACGGTGATGACCCCGAATGTGATGTTAAAGACGCTAATGCGCTCTACACATTACTTGAACATGAAGTCGTTCCCGAATTTTACCAGCGAAATGAACAAGGTATTCCAGTTCAATGGATAAAAAGAATGCGTCAAAGTATGGCGCAATTAACACCGCGATTCTCAGTTACCCGTGCAGTTGTCGAATACACGGAGCAACTGTATTTACCCGCCGCTGCCGCATTTCACACTCGTAGCGCTGACAATGGCGCTTTCGCAAAGCAAATCGTGGAATGGAAAGCGCATTTGAAAGCACATTGGGGCTCACTAAGTTTTGGTGAGGTTTTGGTAGATACTCGCGATAACCAGCACTATTTTGAAGTGCCGGTTTTTTTCAATGGGATGAATCCAAACGCGATTCAAGTAGAACTTTATGCAGACGCATTTAAAGATAGCAGTGAGCCTGCTGCAAATATTTACATCATGCAAGTCACAACATCCACCGCAAAAATATTCACAGAAAAAACTAACGACGCCATTATCTATCGCGCCAATGTGGACGCCAATCGTCCTATCGGGGATTTTACGCCTCGCGTTGTCGCCTGTCTTGAGGGGGTTGATACTCCGCTGGAGGCATCCTACATTCTTTGGTATCAATAATTACGTGGTATTGCCTCACAAACAGGTAATCTTGTTATGAATAATTCCGAATTCGCTCATCACAATCACACCCTAAACAACCTTGGTGACAAACCCTATACCGATCCAGTATGCGGTATGAAAACAACGGCTGATCCAACCAAGCTGGTTGAGAATGCGGGCGTGAATTATTATTTTTGCAGTCAAAAATGTGTTGAAAAATTTCGTGCAAATCCCCAGCAATATTTAACACCACCAGTCGCCCCAGCCTCAACCAATCGTGCCGCTAAAAACACGCTATATACTTGCCCAATGCACCCGCAGATTCAGCAAACTGGCCCAGGAACTTGTCCCATCTGTGGCATGGCACTTGAGCCAATGGATGCGACAGCACAGACAGATAACAGCGAATTGGAGGATATGACGCGCCGCTTTTGGGTTAGCGTTGTACTGAGTTTGCCGCTGCTGATCATCACCATGAGCGAGATTATTCCGGGGTTGAATTTGCATCACCGTATTGGATTGAATATTTTTAATTGGCTGCAAGCAATTCTTGCAACACCAGTTGTACTCTGGGGCGGCTGGCCATTTTTCATGCGCGGTTGGGCATCATTCAAAACATGGAAACTCAACATGTTCAGTTTGATTTCGCTCGGCACCGGCGCTGCGTTTATTTTCAGCGTAGTTGCATTACTTTTTCCCGCTGTGTTGCCCGACGCGTTCAAAATGAATGGCATGGTTCCGTTGTATTTTGAAGCCGCCGCGGTGATTGTCACGTTAGTCTTGATGGGGCAAGTATTGGAGTTGCGTGCACGTTCGCGCACCAACGATGCAATTAAATCGCTGCTTGAACTTGCACCCAATACGGCCGTGCGCGTTAAGCCTGATGGCAGCGAAGAAGAAGTGCATCTGGATCAAGTGCAGGTTGGTGATGTACTGCGTGTTAAGCCCGGTGGCAAAGTCCCGGTGGATGGCGAAGTGACTGATGGCCACTCCAATATTGATGAATCCATGATTACGGGTGAACCTTTGCCTGTTGAGAAAAAGCTTGGCGATAAAGTTACCGCGGGTACAGTAAATCAAACCGGTACTTTTTTGTTGCGCGCGAATAAAGTCGGTGCGGATACCTTGTTATCGCGCATTGTACAAATGGTGAATGACGCAGGACGATCACGCGCACCTATACAAAAATTAGCGGATCAAGTATCCGGTTGGTTTGTTCCGGCTGTTATGGCCATCGCTGTAATCGCCTTTGCAGCTTGGGCACTTTTCGGTCCATCGCCTGCGTTAGCAAACGGTTTGGTTGCTGCAGTTTCCGTGTTAATTATTGCTTGCCCTTGCGCATTAGGCTTGGCAACACCGATTTCAATTATGGTTGGTGTTGGTCGCGGCGCTACCGAAGGCGTTTTAATTAAAGATGCAGAAGCTTTAGAGTTAATGGAAAAAGTCGATACGCTGGTGGTGGATAAAACCGGCACGCTTACCGAAGGTAAACCAAAAGTTCAGAGCATCGTGGCGGTGGCAGGAACGGATGAAAAAGACGTATTAAAATTCGCCGCAAGTCTCGATGCGTTAAGTGAGCATCCATTGGCCGTTGCTATTGTGAATCATGCTAAAGAACAAAATGTCTCACTGGATTCTATCGAGCAATTTGAATCTGTCACTGGCAAAGGTGTGCGCGGTTTGTTGAATGGAAGAAAAATATCGCTCGGCAACTTGCGCATGATGGAAGATGAAAAAGTTGATGTAACCGCACTCGCTGCTGAAGTAGAAAAGCTGCGCGGATTAGCCCAAACGGTGATGTTTTTAAGTATCGAAAATAAATTAGCCGGTATCGTCAGCGTAGCGGATCCCATCAAATCTACCTCGCGTGAAGCCATCGAAAAATTACACGCCGCTGGATTAAAAATTATTGTGCTCACCGGTGACAATGCAACTACAGCCGCCGCTGTTGCTAAACAACTCGGTCTTGATGATTTTAAAGCGGATGTTTTACCTGAAGATAAATTAAATTTTTTGAAAGAATTGCAAGCGAAAGGTCGCATCGTTGCCATGGCAGGTGACGGTGTAAATGATGCTCCTGCATTAGCGCAAGCAAATGTCGGAATTGCTATGGGAACCGGGACAGATGTCGCGATGAACAGCGCGCGTATCGTGTTGGTTAAAGGCGATTTACGTGGTATCGCCAAAGCGCGTTTGTTAAGCCAGCACACGATGAAAAATATTCGCCAGAATTTATTTTTCGCGTTTATTTATAATTTTATGGGTGTGCCTATTGCAGCAGGAATTCTTTATCCCTGGTTCGGCATTTTACTAAGTCCTATGATTGCGAGTGCCGCAATGGCGCTAAGCTCAGTATCCGTTATTGGGAATGCGCTGAGATTACGGAATAAAAAATTGTAAGCAAATCGAAGATCTGGTTGATCAATCCCTGGTGTTTGTACCTGCCTTTTTACAGCACTGGACAAAAACAGGGCTTCCTTTAAGTTAACCCGATAGGAATTATATAAACATGAACTGGAACAAGATTAATAAAAGCGAGATTTCTCCACTTGGCTCGAAGGAATTACCGTTAGCGCTGCCGCTCAAAACTCTTCTTGGGCCTAGCTTTATTCTGCTGGGACTTGGGCTTGGTAGTGGCGAAGTGGTGTTGTGGCCTTACATGGCCAGTAACTATGGTCTTGGCATTATGTGGGGTTTGTTACTGGGCATTACGATGCAGTTTTTTATTAACCTGGAAGTTTCACGGTACGCGCTTGTGAATGGTGAAAGTGTTTTCGTGGGGTTTGCAAGACTCTATCGATGGTTACCTATTTGGTTTATTTTTTCCACGTTTTTAGGGTTCGGATGGCCCGGGATTGGGCTCTACGGTGCCTCGTTACTTTCCGCTGCGGCGAAGCCCGCGCTTGTCGTTCAGCCGGCCACAGTGGCCATCACCCTGTTTTTCACTATCGGCATAGTCCTCTCTGCCGGAAAGGTTCTCTACAAAACAGTTGAGCAATTACAAAAATTTTTAATTGCTATCTGTGTGCCGTTCATTATCGGGCTCACTTACTACTTGGCCCCCGGTAAAGATATTGTAGCCTTGGCAAAAGGGCTTGTGGGTCAAGGAATTGTTCAAGGGGAGCATTATTCATTTTTTCCACCTGGAATTATTTTGGGCACATTTCTTGGCGCTCTCGCATACGCTGGGGCAGGGGGAAATCTAAATTTGGCGCAGTCGTGCTATGTGCGGGACAAAGGCTACGGCATGGGCAAGTACGCACAGGGAATTACAAGTCTCATTACTACGGGCGGCTCTAGTAACACGTTTACGCTCACAGGCAATACTTTCCCGACAACGCCCGAAAATATGAACAGGTTTCACCAATGGTGGAAGGCCATGAACTGGGAGCATTTTCTGGTGTTTTGGCTGCTGGGGCTTTTCACCATGCTCACACTTTCATTGCTCGCTTACAGCACCACGTTTGGTAGTGCCGACAATGCCAAAGGTATTAACTTTATCCTCTTTGAAGCAACGGCAATTGGCAAGGCTACGCTCCCAATGCTGGGCACAATTTTTTTAGTGGTTACAGGTGTAATGCTGTGTGCAACTCAACTGACTATCCTTGATGCCACTACTCGGATAATCACAGAAAATATTATGCTGCTACGTTCAGGGCGAACACCACTCCATGTTTCCAAAGTTTATTACTCGGTACTGTGGCTACAAATTTTTTTTGGTATTACCGTATTCTCTCTCGGTTTTGATCAACCACTCACGCTAATTATTTTCGGTGCAATCATCAATGCATTCAGTATGTTTGTTTACACTGGAATTTTGTTATACCTCAACAATCGTGAACTTGCTAAAGAATTAAGGCCTGCTCTATGGCGAAATTTTATGCTTGCGTTTACGTTTATTTTCTTTGGCTCTTTTTGCGCGGTGACGGCGTATATGGAGCTCACTAAACCTTAAACACTAACAAAAACTATTTTGCTGTGAGACGAGCGAAATAGTTTTAACAGCTCCATCGCCGTTAAATTTTCAGCCGGTAAGTAGATGATTTAGAGACGGCGATTGGCGCCACCTCGAGGACCTCGTCGCGTTGATTGGCAAAGAGATCCTACGCTTTTTCAAGTAAACCGGTGGGTCAACAGCGATAATGTGTGGCCCCATCAGCTTTGTTTACCAACCTGGAAAGATTACGAAAGTTAAGCGGAAGCCCACATTAATATCCCGTAATACAAGGGGATGCCCACCAAGACATTGAATGGGAAGGTAACACCAAGCGATGCGAAAATAGCAATGCCAACATCAGCGTCTTTAATCGCGCTACGAATTGCTGCTGGAGCTGCAATGTAGGAAGCACTCGCAACCAAGCAACTTAGAATAAGCGTGCTTCCACTCGGCAACCCCAATGCAAGCCCGATCCCTAGCCCGAGCATCGCTAGCACTACTGGTGCTAAAACGGCAAAGCAGATCAGTCGCCAATGGTGCCAGGGCAGCGGATTTAAATGCTTTGAAACGCATAATCCCATATCCAGTAAAAACAGCGCTAATAGTGCTTTGAAGGAACCCAGAAATAGCGGCGCAATCGCTTGGCTTCCTTCCGGCCCATACCAATAACCAATCGCTACGCCGCCTGTTAACAGTAAGACGCCGCGGCTCGTTAATGCCTCGCGCCATATTTCGCCCGCGCCACCTTTGCTACCCGTGACTTTGCGGTGCAACATGATGGCGGCAACGATGGCAGGTAATTCCAATAAGACCAGATAAAGTGTGGTTTGGGGAGCGATTGGCAGATTCAGCGCTTCAGCAAATGCAAGGGCAACTGCGAAGGTGCCCGCGCTGGCGGAACCATAATGTGCAGCTACGCTCGCCGCATTGGCTTGACTGAGTTTTACCGCGTTCCTCAGCAAAGGATAAAGTAAAAAGGGAATCAGCGCGCCGACGGCCAATACAGCTAAAACCTCTGGCAGCAGTTGCCAACTGACTTGGCCATGCAGCGACAAACCTCCTTTCAAACCCAGTGTGAGCATTAACAAAATGCTGAGTGTGTCATAAGCAGCTTGCGGAACAACCAGATCAGACTTAGCTACACCCGCCAGTACCCCGAGCAAAAAAAACATAATAACGATATCAGGCATGCCAGTTCTCCACGTTTGAAGAGCGCAGTTTGGCTTAACCAAAGCATTTATGATAATTAATGTTTATACTCTTCAGTATTGATAATTATCTATATACATCTCGTTTATGAACCCACGCCACCTGACCTTTCGTTTGCTTCAAGTCTACGTTGCTGTAGTGCGCTCGGGCTCCATTTCCGGGGCGGCAGTGCAACTCCATCTCACCCAGCCGACGGTGTCGCTGCAAATCAAGCGATTGACAGAAACCGTTGGGAATCAGCTATTGGAGTTTCGTGAAGGCAAATACCAACCGACGTTTATCGGCAAGGAATTGTTTAACGCGGCGCAAGATGCGCTCACACGTTTTGATGACTTTGATAGCTTTCTGGGAGATGCCGCCCGTGGCCACAGAGGCCATTTCAATATCGGCATAGTGACCACTGCAAAATATATTTTGCCGCGTTTACTGAGCCCTTATGCAAGACAGTTCCCAGCCGTTGATGTGACCTTGAACATAGGGAATCGCAGCAATGTACTGCAAAGATTTGCTACCCAACAAGACGATCTTTACGTGTTCAGTCACCCACCCACGGGTGATCATGTTGTTAGCGGCAGATTTTTGCGTAACCCTCTCGTACTCATAGCACCAAAAGATCATTGGGCATCGGTGAGAGAAAAACCAGTGAAATTTTCAGAGCTTATCGAGGAGCGTTTTCTGATGCGCGAACCCGGCAGCGCTACGCGAATGGTGTTCGAAAATTTTTTGCGTGACAACAATCTGCAATTGCGTAACACCTTGCAAATAGAAAGCAATGAAGCCATTCGTTTGAGTGTCGAAACCGGCCTAGGCCTTGCGGTTATCTCGGAGCATACCTTGGCGCAAGTCCAAGCTAATATTGCAACGGTTGCGGTCGAAGGATTTCCTTTACTAAGCCATTGGTATTTGGTTCGCCAAAGGGATCGACGCCTGCCTGTTTCTGCCCATCAATTTATTGAGTTTATGAATACACATTTAGCCGAGTGGGTTGAAGAAAAATATGTGCGCAATGAACTCGATATATTGTTGCGATAATTATTGAAAACATCGCCCTGGAAACCAAAAAAAAGCCCCCTGAGAACGGGGGCATAAGAAGCATTAATGTCGAACCAGCAAATGTTTTACTCTCGCGGCACTTTACGCGTAACCCAAAGGCTCGCCAAAACGCTCAATCCAATTACGGTAACAACAATAGCGAGGGAGATCGTTACCGGCATATGGAACCATGGCATGATTAACATTTTTATACCGATAAACGACAACACGATCGCCAAACCGAATTTGAGCAGATGGAATCGCTCAGCAATGTCAGCAAGTAAAAAATAGAGCGCTCGCAAACCCATGATGGCAAAAATATTTGAAGTGGCAACAATGAAAGGATCTGTCGTGATCGCAAAAATAGCAGGAATTGAATCCACCGCGAATACGAGATCAGACACCTCGATCAGAATCAGCACCAAAAACAATGGCGTAAAATAACGCACACCGTCTTTGCGAATAACAAATCGCTCACCGTGATATCCCGGTGTAATGCGCAAATATTTGCGTGCGAGCTTTACCACCCAATTTTGCTCGATATCGGGTTTTTTGTCGGACGGCATCATCATTTTGATACCTGTCACCAACAGGAAAAAGCCGAATAAATAGAGCACCCATGCAAACTCTTTTACCACCCAACTGCCGAGCAGAATCATCACAATTCGCATAGCGATTGCGCCCAGCACGCCGTAAATTAAAACACGCCGCTGATATTCTGGCGGTACGTGGAACGCTGAAAAAATCAGTAAAAAGACAAATACATTGTCGATAGATAAG
>JANPKH010000291.1:0-18770 GCA_031425935.1 Gammaproteobacteria bacterium
CTTTTGTTGCCATTCAGTAGTAACGTTAAAATCACTAGCGGTAGGCATGCTAATGTACGTCGGACTGGTGTCATCACCGGTATTGTTTTGAATAGATAAAGTAATCGCTTTGCTGGCTTTTACTTTGTACGAAAATGTGTACGATTTACCAGCTACAACGCCCGTGGCCAATGTTTGGTTCACTTGTTGGTGCCAGCCTTCTACCCCAAGGGTGCTACCAGCAAGCGCGATTTTTAATACTTTGTTTGAGGCCACGGAGCTGCTAGTAGCCACAGCGCTCGATGCTGGAGTGCTTGATGCTGGAGTGCTTGATGCTGCCATGCTACTAACAGGAAATGTTTTTTTATTATCACTGCCACCACAGCCAGTCATAAGTGCAGCTGCTACTAACACGATACTTAAGTGTTTAATCATGATTTTAACCCCTATTACTATTGTTGTTGAGTGTTGTGTCTTATGCACCAGTATGCCTCCAGATGCAAGTAGTCCGCCCCAGGGTGACATTACTGCCATTCTAATCTTCCGCCGTTACATGGATAAAAGGTTTTGATATTTTTTTGAAATAAAAAACTCGCAAATCGTAGCGACTTGGCGTGGCGTGTAAAATTAACATAAACGCAATAACTTTAACCGCAACAAATAGATAAGAAGTGTAAGCATAGACTGACTAGATAGCAAAAAAATATCTATATTCTAGCAATAAAACAATTTAATACTTGGCAGATGATATTTTTAAAACGATACACTAAACTAAACGTCTAATTACAAAAAAAGAGGCCTATAAAATGATAAATCCAGTATTAATAAAAACAATACTAATTACAACCTTATTGCTCAATGCCAATACATTATTAGCACAGGCCACAGACGCTGCAAAGCCCAAACTCAATTCCAAATTTTATTATATCCATGAAGGAAAAGTTATTGATGGATGGTCCTTAAACGTGGGCGATCCTGCAAATTGGTCCACGGCTATCATTGATCGGAAAGGCAAGTCTGCATCTGGAAAAGTTTCCGTTGAACCCAGCGACTATAAAGCAAGAAATGACGCTTTAACCATAACATGGAATTCGCGTAGTGATGAAAAAGGTACACTTGCAATTTACGGTGCAGATATAGATTTAAGTACCGCGGAAAACACTGCCGCACTAGTACTTGATATAAAAGTGGAGACAAGCCCAAACAAAGACGTTGAGATTGGTATGGGCTGCACCTATCCATGCCAAGGTGTGGTAAACATGGGGAAAATGCTCAAAAAACTTGAGAAAGATAAATGGCAATCGCTGCCCATTCCACTTAACTGTTTAACAAAAGCAGGCCTCGACCTTAAAAAAATAAATGGCCCAATTATCATTTCCACCGAGGGAAAAATGAAACTGAGCATTACGAGCATTCATTTAGAAAAGCTGCAAGAAGGCGATGCGAGCTGCGCCGAAAAATAACTCACTCCTTTTCCGCTGCACAATTGTCGGCAATGAATTGAGAGTGTGATGGCATATAGTCTACTGACTTATCGATCACACTCTTCACCCCCGCTAACCGTTTTGCAATTTCGTCTTTAGGCATCACATCCACTAAAGGATGATATGCACGGGGCCGAATACCCTGACCATGCATTACTTCGAGCCAACTTAAATCACTAAACATCTCGTTATGATTTCGGAAGATTCTTCCATTTTTTTTGAACTGCTCTATTTTTTGAGTAAGCGCGTCGGGAATAGACATATTTTTACAGTAGCGCCAAAACTCCGAATCATCACGCTCGGTAGCGTTATAATGCAAAATAAGAAAATCACGAATTTTGTCGACCTCAAAATGTGACTGACGATTAAACTCATCAATATCTTCCTGATCAAAATTTTTATTCGGGAAAAAGTTTAATAATCGTGCAATAGCTGACTGCACCAAATGAATACTAGTGGATTCTAATGGCTCCATAAAACCGCTGGCCAGACCGATAGCGATACAATTTTTATTCCAGGTTTGTTTACGTTTACCTGTCGTAAATTTTAGCAAACGCGGCTCGGCCAAGGGCGCACCATCCAAGTTCTTCAAAAGAATAGCGGTGGCCTCATCATCACTCATATACTTACTGCAAAACACATGGCCATTTCCAATACGATGTTGTAAAGGAATGCGCCATTGCCACCCGGCAGTGTGAGCCGTTGACCTCGTGTAAGGAGTAGGGTCGCCTGCACTTTCACAAGGAACAGCTATAGCGCGATCGCACGGCAACCAATGCGTCCAATCTTCATACCCCGTATGCAATGCTTGTTCGATGAGCAATCCCCTAAACCCAGAACAATCAATAAATAAATCACCTTCGATTCGCTCGCCATTCTCAAGTATTACAGCATCAATAAAACCATTATTAATATTTAATTGCGTACTAACAACTTTACCCTCTGTTCGTATAACCCCACGCTTCTCTGAGTATTCACGCAGAAATTTTGCATACAATCCCGCGTCAAAATGAAACGCGTATGCAATGTTGGATAGCGGAGAATTACCCGCATCAAAAGGACGCATAAACTTTCCTTTATCGGAAGCCACGCCGCTTATGGTGTATTCCCCTAACTCTTCAGCCTCGCCTAATTGCGACATTTTTAACCAGTAATGATAAAACTGTATAGAGTCGATATCTTTACCAACATCGCCAAAGGCATGAATATATTTATGACCAATTTGCTTCCAGTTTACAAACTGTATACCCAGCTTGAAGGTGCCTTGTGTCTTGCGCACAAATTCATCTTCATCTAAATCTAATAATTTATTAAAAAATTGAATTTGTGGAATAGTAGCTTCACCAACTCCCACAGTACCGATATCTTCTGATTCAACCAACCGAATATTGCAATAATTATTTTTTAATATCTTTGCCATGGCTGCAGCAACCATCCAGCCAGAAGTCCCACCACCAACAATAACAACATTTTTTATACATGTATCTTCAGTCATTTTTTTTCCTGATTAACTATTCAAAACATTGGCAATAAAATCCGCATGCCTAGGCACTTTTTCAGCGGCTTTATGTATTTCCACTCTGATTTTCTCAATAAATTTAATAAGGTGGCTATTTTCTAAAAAATCAACTTCGTTATTATATGTTTCGGGAAAGATATTATTCCCTATGAAAAAGGCTATCCACTCAGATTTAGTAAGAATATCCTCATCGGCGTGCGCCAGCTTTCCGGTTAAAGAAAAAAGGTTCAGCCTATGCAATGCATCTTCAGTTAAATTTTGTGATTTAAAATACTCACTCAAGATAGTCGACTGTGATCTTGCTAAGTACAAATGCAACTGATTTAACTCTTCAACATACGCATATTCTCCTAAAGATAACCGATTGTACTCTACACTAACTGACCCAAAGTCATCAAATCCCATTAGTAAATCCAATAGGCGAACCGCGGAATTTCTAACAAATTGTAATGGTGAATAATAAATATCATAGTTACTACCCGCCGCTAAGCCAATCGCAACACAATTTTTATACCAAAAATTGGATCTTCGTTCACAGCTATTGTGCTGAAACCTAATATCACTTGCGCCGATTGCGAGCAAATATTGCGTTGCACCATCATCACTCAAATGATGGCTGGAAAAAGTATAAACAAAGACACTCTTATCTTTTAAGAAAACTTGTTTGAGATAACCATATTTTTGCATATGCAGATTTGCTAGAGGATTAGCTATGCTTTCTGAAATACAAATGCCGATGGCCACTCGATTAAATGCACACTCCCGACTAACGGAGGCAATACCAAGTCCGTCATTAATTAACACACCCTGCCTGCCGCTACAATCGATAAAGAAATCACCGATAAATATTTCCCCATTACCCAAATGAACAGCTGAAATATTACCATTTTCAGATTGCAAAGTTACTCCATCAACTGTGCCATCAATCCATTTAACCCCAGCGTTAATTGCATTCTCTTTTAAGATTTTAGCGTAACAATCAGATTGCAAATTAAATCCATAAGTTAGACGAGAATAAATAGATTGCTGATTCGATACCGGGCTGGCACAACGATTGAGTTTCGCAGAAACTGAATTAATCGAATATTCATCAAACGGATATTTCACACCGAGCTGCAGGCTTTTGGTATACAGCTGATGGAAATCTATTCCGTGAAAAGTATCGCCATATTGTTCCTCCGAAAGCACATACTGTTGCACAGGAGAAGACCATCCATCATACCTAACTCCCATTCGATAAATTGTGCTGGGTGCCGATAATAATTTTTTTTCGTCAACGCCGATAAGTTGATGAAAATTGTTAATGCTTGAGCCCGCAGATTCGGCAACAATATGACTTGATGCCGGATGCTCTACAACAAAAACTTCTGCCACCCTTGAGGGAAAGTGTCGCCCGAGAAGAGACGCAACAGTCCACCCCTCCACACCGCCACCCACGATGATTATTTTCTTTGGGTTCAAGTACTACCACCATTGTGAATAAAATTTTTAATATAAGTATTTGTATTGCTCATTGAACGTGCCGTCAATTCAATATCAGTGCGTAGCTTTTCCAGGTATTTTTCAATAGCATCCATTGGCAATGCATCTATTTTAAAATCATAAGACTTTGGTATAAGTCCTTGCCCAATACAAACCGCTGCATAAACACCATATTGTTGATGATCCAGGTGACCACAAGCTGCGAATATTTCTTGTCGATTTGATAAAGCCTCCGGCACCGCCATGTTTTTACATCTTAACCAAAACTCAGAGTCATCCCTGGATGATTGCTTATAGTGCATAATAATAAAATCACGAATGCGAATATATTCGGCATCCAATTGATTATTAAACTCCGTTATGTTTTCTTCAAAAAAATGCAAATCAGGAAAAAAATCTAATAATTTTTGGATTCCCACTTGAATTAAATAAATGCTGGTTGATTCTAAAGGTTCAAGAAATCCTCCTGATAAGCCGATGGCCACACAGTTTTTTACCCAGTTTTTTTTTCGTTGCCCAGCTTTAAACTTTAGAATCCTAGGTTCCGCCAAGGGCGCGCCATCAAGATTATTAAGCAACAATGAAGTAGCCTCATCATCACTCATGTAATCACTTGCGTAAACGTGACCATTGCCGGTCCGATGCTGCAATGGGATACGCCATTGCCACCCTGCTTTGTGCGCAACAGATAAGGTGTAAGGGTTTAGCTGTTCACTATTTCGCTCGCACGGCACTGCAACAGCTTTGTCACACGCTAGCCAATGGCTCCAATCATCAAAGCCGGAATGCATAACTTCTTCAATTAAGATGCCACGAAACCCGGTGCAATCAATAAACAAATCGCCTTTAATTATCTCACCCGAATTCAACCGAATCGAATCAATAAAACCTGTTTGCGGATTTAAAATTGTTTCGGAAACTATTCCTTCTTTCCTACTTACCTGTCTTTTTTCAGAATAATTCCGCAAATATTTAGCATATAGCGCCGCATCAAAATGAAAAGCATAATTATAGGTAGAAAGTAACGATGATTCGTCAGCAGCAGGATGCTGAAATTTTCCAGATCTTGCAGCCACAGCAGCAAGTGAATACCGGTCTATAGGATGAGGGTTGCCACCTAGATAGGAACGCAGCCAGTAATGATGAAACTCCACGCCATTTATGTCATGACCTAGTGGGCCAAACGGGTGAATATAATCATTACCAACACTCCCCCAGTTTTTAAACGCAATACCTATTTTAAAAGTTGCTTTAGTTTCAACTATAAATAACCTTTCATCTATACCCAAAAAATTGTTGAAATGCCTTATATGTGGAATTGTTGATTCACCCACACCAACAGTGCCTATAGCTTCGCTCTCTACAAGCTCAATACGGATATACTCAGTAAATTTTTTTGACAAAGCTGCAGCAGTCATCCAACCAGCCGTTCCACCGCCAACGATAACTATTTTTTTTATAGCGTTTTGCATCATATATATTTTCCACAGGAAGATATATTCCCGTCATTTTTAGCGTGCAACAAATGCTTTCATATAAGAATTGTAATCAGGCAATGTTTTTGCCACGCCTTGAACATTACTTATTATCTGCTGTGAATATTGCCAATAAATATCATTGTTATGATGGTTGGCAATGTAATCGTAATTACGTGGCCAACAACCCAAACCTATCAATAAATGTATCCATTGCGACGAATCCAATAAAGTATTTTCATCGGGCAAAGCACGCCCACACTCCATAAAAAGATTTAGTCGGTATTGCAATGATTCAGGTAGCTCAACTTGAGACCAAAAATAATCGGGTGATTTAACTTGCATTTTAATTGCGGCATAGTGCGCTGCATGAAAATCCCTCACAGATTCATAATCCATACGGATTAAGCGATTAAACTCATATTCAATACCATTATATTGCGGTTGATGAGGCCAATAATTTATAAATTTTTTTAAGGATATCGCCGCCAAATAAAATGAAGAATGAGTAAAGCTATCTAGAATCGCAGCTGCTGAGCCTAACGCCAAACAGTTTTTGTGCCAGCTTTTTAGACGCATACCCGGTTGAAAATCAGTAGCTTTTGCTGCGGAAAAAAAATCATTTATTGAATTTTTTTTATTTTCGGGAGCAAGGGTGTCAGTATAGGTATACTCACATATGACTAGATTTTTAAGAGGTGTGCTTTTTACCCAGCCATGGTCAGACAGGTGTACAGAGGTAAATGGAATTAAACGCGCATCTTGCGGCGGTACCGCCAACATTTTCTTTTTATGGAAAGGAAAAAAAGCTGCCCAGCTTTCATAATGCACCCCCATAGCCTTAGCTATTAAATCGCCCTGCCCGGTAGCATCAATATAGAAATCACTTTTCAACGTGCTATTTTTTGCGCTTACAATAAAATCAATCTCACCTCGTGCATCAACGGCAATGTTTTTAACTTCATCATTTATTACGGTGACATTTAGATCCAACGCATAGGATTGCAGTATTTTTTTAAAATGACGAGCATCAAAACTTAAGCCTGGCTTCACTTTACTTGATGATAAAATCGGAGTTTTGCCCGATCTGACAGCCACAGCCGACAATGAATAATCATCCAAATGAAGCGAATGCCCTGCTTGCCTGAGCTTTAGTAACCACTGATTAAATTCTACTGCGTCACAGTTAAAATTCAATTCATCTGCCGTATGAAAATAATGATTACCCTCAGAAGGCCAATTAAAGTACGCCTGAGCAAAACAGAAATTACCATCAGCATATTTGATCAACTGCTGTTCTGTTATTCCTATAAGACGTAAATACTCAGCAAACATTGGCTGTGTGGTGACCGCGTGACTATCCTCGACAGAACTATTCAAAATATTGAGATTAAGATCAGGCATAGCTTTTTTTAAAAAGACGGCAGCCCACCAACCAATAATTCCGCCACCAACAACCAATACATGCTTGATAGGAATATTCATAAATTCCTACCGTATAAACTCATACTTGCTACAGAATACGATGGCGGCCTTTGTAGCTTATACATAGCTAGACTTGCTGATGGCATGTAGGCAGTGATGTTATTGAGTTCCGATACTATATTGTTTAGATGCGTTGAAAAATTAGAACCAGATGAATCAACCCGCTTATCATAATGTATAGGGGGTTTGGCTTGACCTAAATATACAGCAAGCCAACTAGGCTCCATAAATAATCCATGTTGATAGGTTTCAACATGACTTGATTCATAAAACAAATTTTTCTTTCGTAATAAGCTATCAGGCAACGTCATTTGCGCAGAGTATTTCCACAATTCTGAATCTGTCCGCCGATTAAGATGGTAATGCAAGATAATGAAATCTCTTATTTTTTCATATTCACTTTTGATTTGGCGATTAAATTCGTTGCGCCTAACAGTAGGATCAGCCTCTGCAGGAAAAAACTCGAGTAATTTTAAAATCGCAATTTGAATCAGATAAATACTCGTTGATTCCAATGGCTCCAAAAATCCGCTAGCCAAACCTATGGCGACACAATTTTTATTCCAACTTTGTAGACGTCGCCCAGGCGTGAATTTTAGGAAATTCGGATCACCGGCAGGATCGCTATCAAGATTTTGCTGCAAGGTCTCATAGGCTACCTCATCAGAAATAAACTGGCTGGAGTATACATACCCGTTACCCGTTCGCTGTTGCAACGGAATTTGCCATTGCCAACCAAATTCGCGCGCTATAGCTCTGGTATACAGCGGAATGTGTGATTGTGATTCGCTGGGCATGGCAACAGCGCGGTCACACAATAACCACTGGCTCCAATCTTCATAGCCCGTGTTTAATGTATCTTCAATCAACAACGCTCTAAATCCGGAACAATCTATAAATAAATCACCGTCGACGGTTGCGCCCGACTCAAGAATTACATGATTAATATTTCCATCATCATTCACGACCACTGAATTAATTTTACCTTCAATGCGCTGCAACCCACGTGCCTCCGCATACTGACGCAGATACTGAGCGTAGGAGCTCGCGTTAATGTGGAAAGCATAGGTGTACGTGGATAATGGAGAATTGATATCGTCTGACGGAAAAGCAAATTTACCGCGCTGCGCTGCGGCTACTGCCACTGAGAACTGATCAAACGGAGCAACTTTGTTTTCGTGCCACAGTTTAATCCAATAATGATGAAACGCAATTTGGTTAATGGCATACCCATGACTTCCAAAAGGATGAATGTAAGATTCTCCAATCTCACCCCAATTTTCAAATCGAATACCTAACTTATAAGTTGCTTGAGTTGCTGCAAAAAATACATTTTCTTCGATACCCAACATGTTATTGAAATAACGTAAATGGGGAACGGTTGCCTCACCAACACCCACTGTACCGATTGCATCTGATTCGATTAATTGAACTATGTAATTTTCTTTAGGAAAAAAGCGCACAAATGCCGCAGCAGCCATCCATCCTGCAGTCCCACCGCCAACAATAGTTATTTTTTTCACGCTATTTTTCATATTACTTTGCTGCATAAACTACTTAGCTCTAGTTTTTATTTTTAAGCATATAGGAAACAAAAGTTACTGTAATGAATTCTTATCTGGCCACAAAAAAAAACGCGCCACTTACGTAGCGCGTTGATGGTTAACCAAAGCAACTTTTAATCAAAGCGACTTTAAATTAAAAACTGCCTTTCAACTGCAAAGATACACGACGGTCATTTACGAACCACGAACGGCCTGCTTCCAAATCCTGGCCATCAAGAATCATGATGGTTTTGGTGGTAGCGTTAGTCAGGTTAGTAAACTGGATACCAGTGCTAAAGTTGTCGTTGATTTTATAAGTCAACGACGCATCAACCGTACCGTAATCATCATTCCATAATGGGAAACGACTGATCACATCGCGAGTTGTCAACAAGTAGCGTGAACGCCAGTTGTAAGCAAGACGCGCAGACCAATCATTTTTCTCATACATAAGTCCAATGTTGTAGGTACGCTTAGATTGACCTTGCAATGGTAAACCATTGAGATCTACCCGAGCACCAGTATCGATGCCAGTACCACCATCACTACTTGAATCCAAATCGCCGGCATTAGGTACTGATTCAGAATCAATATAGCTATAGTTGGCTTGCAAACCTAAACCATCAAATGGAGCAGGCAAGAAGTCATAGAATTGTTGATAAGCAAATTCAAAGCCTTTCAACTCACCTTCACCATTATTGATAGTTCCTGATACTTCCGGCGTTTGAGTTACATTGCTGTCTGGGTTGGTATAGGTACGATCAAAAGTTCCGTTAATGAAGAAATTGGAAAGATCTTTCTTAAACACAGTAAATGTTGCAGAGCCTGCTTGGGCGAAATACCATTCCAACGATACATCAAATTGAGTTGATTCCATCGGATCCAAACCTGGATTCCCCGCATTACCACCCCATTTAGTTACATCGGCTCCAACAGTATGGATGCGCGGCTGTAAGAAAGGCTGAGGGTTTGTCGTAATGCGCCTAGTTTCAAGCGTTTCCAAATCGTTCAAGTTCGTGGTGTAACGTACCTGTTCCATATCTGGTTGCGCAATTGCTTTAGATGCTGCGAAACGTGCTATTAACTCGTCCGTGATATTAACGGCCAAGTTAAAGCTTGGCAGGATGGCATCATATGTATTCGATTCGCCTTGCAATACGGCGGTATTATTTCCAAAGCCACTATCAGTTGCATCCAGGAAGTTATTGTTTGAAGCTCTATAAGCCATCCTGGTATCTAAGCCAACAACACTACCGAAGCCTTGGTTGACCGCATCTTCTCTATCTTGAGCCCTCTCGAATTCCTCGTCTGTAGGGGTGTAAGCGGGATCAGTAATCGGAGTGTATGGCCCATTAATACTGTCATATGCCGCTTCAATCTCTTCCCTTAAAGACTGCTCATAGGCATCAGTAGCCACAAGATCAGATAGCGGAGGCGCGCCAGCAGGTACCGGTGTAGTAGGAAGCAGATTCGGGTATTGAGTAGAGCCTTGTGCCACACGCTCGAGCTCTACGTAACGTAAACCAATGTTACCTTTCACTGTACGTTCAGCAATCTCCGTTTCAAAATCAAAACGAACATAAGCAGCTTGATTCGTTTCCTCTGTGATATAAATCTCAGAAGGAAGGAATGCATTACCTGGTGTAGCCCCATCACGCTTATCCATTCGCTCCCATGGATTGTCCTGTAACTCGCTAGCTGGTAGTTCACGACCTTTAATCGCCTCTTTAAGCAATGACACTTTAGGATGCAAGAAACCATCACCTTGAACAGTCATAGATTCGCCGCGCTGGAAATCACTCCAGTCAACGTATTCCCACTCACCATTCAAATCACCAACAGTAGGTGTATCAGCCCAACCTAAACCTCCTGTTCGAGCAAAAACAGGGAATAGCCCACCCCAGTTATACGTTGTCGACCTTACAGTCTGTTCGCGGTTTGCATAGCGAACACCGGCTTTGATTTGAGTAAACAAACCACCATCCAAGTGATACACAGTGTCAAAACGAGCCGCCTTTGAGTCACCATTAGAACGCTCATAATGATCCATTGCAGATTGCCAGTTGTAGCCGTTTTTATCCTGGAAGTAGTTGCTATCGCCGGCTACGTCATCAGTGAAACCTGGTAACGCCTTGCCAGTGACATTGTAGTTAACGCCAGAGCCTGCTACGCCAAAATAACCTTGCCCTTCCGAGCCCGCACATACTTCAACTTCGCTAGCACCACAGTTGATTAACATATTCTTATCACGAACACCATTCCAAGGCTCGAGGAATGTCAGGTTCGGAAGATCGCCAGTAGTGTCGTAATTTTGAATAGCATTCATTGCCATCATCACAGCTATGTCATCATCGGCAGTATTAGCTTTGATGTATTGCAAATCAACGGTGAATTCCCAAGCGTCACTAGGGGTCCACTTCAAATTGGTAGCAAAATCATCAATAACGGTGTGAGTATCTTTGAAGCGCGTTGCAGTTTGGAACTGGCTGCCAAAAACACGAAGCCCGGGGCTACCCCAGTTAGCGCCAGTTGGAATGCGCGTTGCGTCAGGCGTGTCATTATCACGCGAACGCCAACCATTTGATCCAAAACCAGCATCATTTGTGATAGTACCTGACTGAAACAAACCATCGTCATCAAAAGTATATTCTGTACCTGGAAGCGGCATGCTACGACGTCTGTCATAACCTGATTGATATCCAATAGTATTTTCTGTCCAGCTCAACTGTGCATCAGAACGCATAAACTGTGTAGTGCTTAACAAGGTCGCATCACTATTCTCCCACTGAAGTGCAGCGGCAAAACCTTTACGATCACGCTCGTCATTTTTCATAGAAGCATTGGAACCGCCTGGCAACCAGACACCCTGGCCAGCTGCTGCAAATCGTTCAGCACCCGCAATATCATTTGGACCAGCGTGATTGCCGCTTGGACCGTTTGAGGTGTCTAAATCCCGAGGAAAATTAGTGTAGTCATCAAGGTACTGAACATAAGCATCACTTTGAATGCCGTTGGAAGTACCTTTTAATTTAGAGCTTGATGCATTAACAAGCACTCCAAATTCACCGGCTGATGTTTCCCAGCGATCGCTAAACAAACCTGAAACAGTTGGTGTCCACTTTTCAGCCATATCACCGTATGAAGCGTCCAGGTTGAATGCTATGAGCCTGTCTGGCGAATCAAAAGGCTTACGAGTACGCAAACTCACCGTACCACCAATGCCACCTTCAACCATGTCAGCAGACTGGTTTTTGTAAACATCCACACCAGCCATCAATTCTGGCGGAACATCTTGAAAGCTCAAACCGCGACCTGAGTTAGCCGTAAAAGAATCGCGGCCATTAAACTCTGAACGCGTGGCACTCATACCGCGGATAACAGCACCTGAACCCTCAACGCCAAAGTGATCCGGGTCGTTCGCAGCAGCAAAACGCTCGATAGATACACCAGGGATGCGCGACATAGCTTCAAGCACGCTACGGTCAGGCAATGATCCGATGTCTTCCGACGAAATGGAGTCTACGAAGGTACTTGCATTCTTTTTGATTTCTTGTGCACTTTGAAGATTTGCACGCTGACCAGTAACTATAATCTCTTCCACACTTTCAGTTGGTTTTGCTGCTTGAGTTTGCGCAAATGATGGTGCACCTATAGCCATGATGCACATTGCAAGCATCGATTTCTTAAATTTTATGCGTGTGTGTATTTCATTCTGATTATTTCTTTGAAAAACCATAGTTAACCCCATTGTTTGAATGAATTGTAATTATTATCGTAATAATGCCAAAAATCGCATGCGTAGTTTACCTACCCACCACCTGTAAAAAAGTCCTCCACAAATAGCTCGTCAATGCTATAGCTGCATTGTGATGAGGGTCAACGCGACCGCCTGTAAAGAAAAGTTAAATCAATTAGAAATGGTGCTTACCCGGTTAAAGCTCCCAGCAAAGACACAAAATCTAATCAATTATGCGATGAAGTCTAAATACCTATGTTTTTGTGCATTCTTAGATAATAAAAGGACAACGTAATAGTCCCCTAGAAATGGGAAGGGGATCGCGCCAGATTACGCTCGCAGTCTAAAGTGACGCTAAAAGTTATAAAACTCAGTTTAGCCGCGAAACTGACATAACATCACTTTCGGGTTTATTCAGCTTAGTAACAATTTTAATAACTGCAACTAATACGGATGAATGACTAAACATTAAAATATATAGCAAGTAGCCATGTATGATGATTTAAAGACCTCACGCTAAATGCTGGTCACGCAATCTACCGAACTCCACAAAATTTAGTAGCGTTACAAACGGGAAGGTAATGAGATAAATTGCTCAGTTTTCAGAGCCTGTGTTTCGCTAGGAGCGTATTAGCGCTATAGTTCACCTCAGTTCACTTATCATTTGGTCAATGAGTATTAGGCGCATTCATCAGCCCTACATTTATGAGTCTCTAGCTATGAAATTCAGTATTCAACTTGTAATCAGCCTCAGCTTCGTTTTGGCTTCCAACCAAACATTGGCAGAGAAACTATATAAATGGATAGACGACAAAGGAATTACTCACTACAGCGAACACCCAGCCTCTAACTTCAAAAACGAAGTTATTAAACCGAAAACAGGACACAGCGACCCAGTGACTTACACCGTCCCAACACCTGCAGCTAGTGCTAGCTCATCTGCAAACGCAAAAACATCACTAAAAGATCCGGAGCGTTGTGCCAATGCGCGCAAAAACCAGGAAACCTTGAAAACGTTCGCGCGCATTAAAGTGAAAGGAGATGATGGTGAGTACCGCTATTTAACACCTGATGAACAGAAACAAAAAATCGGTGAAGCTAATAAAGCAATTGAAGAGAGCTGTAACTAGGTTAGTATTTAGCCGAATAGCTTAGACCAATAAAAGCTGTCGCATATAAAAAGGCCGTCACATAGATAGACGGCCTTTTTATTGGGCTTATTCAAATAAATTATTTCTAAAACTACTGCAACTTTCTCGCCGTAAAAACCAACTTCTCGCCACTAACTTCACCTTGAATAATCGTTCCTGGTAGAAATTTACCGGAAAGAATATCTTGCGCTAGAGGGTTTTCGATTTGTTGTTGAATTGCACGCTTCAATGGCCGAGCACCATACACAGGGTCAAAACCAGCAACGGCTAATTTATTCATCACCGCATCACTTAAATCCAAACCTAAATCACGTTCAGCCAAACGTTTGCGCAATAGATCCAACTGAATATCCGCAATACCGCGAATTTGCTCGCGACCAAGCGGATGAAACACTACAACTTCATCAATACGGTTGAGAAATTCGGGGCGGAAATGGCCACTAACCACCTCCATCACCGCGTCTTTCATGGCGTTGTAGCGGTTTTCGTTATTGAGCGAATTATTCATGTCGCCCGAAACAAAACCATCAAAACTGACAGTATCAAATGACTTATCCTCCGCTAATTCCTGGATACGATCTGAACCTAAATTGGATGTCATTACAATTACCGTGTTGCGAAAATCTACGGTACGCCCGTGCCCATCGGTTAAGCGACCATCATCTAATACTTGTAACAATATATTGAATACATCAGGGTGCGCTTTTTCGATTTCATCCAGCAATAACACCGCATAGGGTTTGCGGCGCACAGCCTCTGTTAAATACCCACCTTCTTCATAGCCGACATATCCTGGTGGTGCGCCAATTAAACGTGCGACTGAATGCTTTTCCATAAATTCCGACATATCTATACGCACCATCGCATCCGCAGAATCAAATAAGAATTCAGCGAGTGATTTGCACAATTCCGTTTTACCAACACCGGTTGGGCCTAAAAATAAAAACGAACCATTGGGACGATTAGGATCAGACAAACCTGCGCGCGAACGACGCACCGCATTGGCAACAGCAACTACAGCTTCATGTTGGCCGATAACACGCTGATGCAGAGCATCCTCCATGCGCAACAATTTATCGCGCTCGCCTTCGAGCATTTTTGAAACAGGAATTCCTGTCCATTTAGAAACCACTTCAGCAATTTCTTCTTCTGTGACTTTATTGCGCAGCAGTTTCATATCCATCATTTCTGCTTGGCCAGCCATGTCCAATTGTTTTTCTAATTGCGGAATTATGCCGTACTGCAACTCTGACATACGCGCCAAATCACCTTTACGGCGCTTTTCTTCCAGCTCTAACCGCGCCTGCTCTAACTGCGTTTTAATTTCTTGGGAGCCTTGCAGCGCTGCTTTTTCAGCACGCCAAATTTCTTCGAGGTCGCCGTATTCACGTTCGAATTTGTCAATGTCTACATTAATTTTTGCGAGACGTTTTTTACTCGCTTCATCTTCATCTTTTTTCACGGCTTCACGTTCAATTTTTAACTGAATCAAACGCCGCTCTAAACGATCCATTTCTTCGGGCTTGGAATCTATCTCCATTCGGATACGGCTAGCGGCTTCATCAATTAAATCAATTGCTTTGTCGGGTAGCTGCCGATCAGTGATGTAACGCTGTGAAAGTTTTGCTGCTGCAATAATTGCTGAGTCAGTAATATCCACTCCGTGGTGGATTTCATAACGTTCTTTTAAGCCGCGCAAAATTGCAATGGTGTCTGACTCATTAGGCTCATCCACTTGTACTTTTTGAAAACGGCGTTCGAGCGCCGCATCTTTTTCAATATACTTTTGATATTCGTCCAAAGTCGTCGCACCTATGCAACGAAGTTCGCCGCGTGCAAGTGCCGGCTTTAACAATTGGCTGGCGTCCATCGAGCCTTCAGATTTTCCAGCACCCACTAACGTGTGCAATTCATCGATGAACAAAATGATTCCACCGGCTGCATCGACCACTTCTTTAATCACGGCTTTCAGTCGATCTTCGAATTCTCCACGGTATTTTGCACCGGCAATCAGCGCGCCCATATCGAGCGACATCAATTTTTTGCCCTTCAAAGATTCTGGGATATCGCCTTTAACAATTCGAAGCGCCAAACCTTCGGCGATCGCCGTTTTCCCTACGCCCGGCTCGCCAATCAACACGGGATTGTTCTTTGTCCGACGCGAAAGAACTTGAATCACTCGACGAATTTCTTCATCGCGACCTATGACCGGATCAAGTTTACCCTCGTTCGCAGCCTGGGTCAGATCGCGCCCGTATTTCTTCAGTGCTTCCATCGTACCTTCTGGCGAATCGTCGGTGATTTTGCGACCGCCGCGCATTTTCGACACGGCCTCTTCAACTTTGTTGCGAGTGAGGCCCGACGATTTCATTAGTTTTTGAATCTCGGCTGGCGCGGCATCGCTGAGGCTCGCGAGTAAAAAATGTTCTGTCGAGATGAATTGATCTCCGAGCGCCCGCATTTCAACATCGGCTCGATTGAAAACCGAAACCAGACGCGGACTCGCCACAGTTCGTTTCGATGCGCCGGTCACTTGCGGTAGGCGCGCGAGTGCGACGTCGAGATTTTGCTTCAAAGTACCCAGCTGCCCGCCAGCTGCGGTCACGAGGTTTGGAACGAAGCCGTCCGTCTGGCTGACAAGTTGAACAAGAAGATGTTCAGGCTCGACGGCCGAGTGGTTTTTTTCCTCGGCCTGCTTGGCCGCGGCCTGCATGGCCTCTTGGGCCTTTACCGTCATTTTTTCGACTTCACTCATTCTGGTGGATCTTTCTCTTGCGTGCAGGCTTGAGTCTTTCGACCGACACCTTTATCATGGGGTCGAATTTAAGCCCGTCAATCTGTCATGTACGTAATGTGGCACGCAAATTTGGACAAACCTTGAGCGATATCGACTCCAAACCAAAAAGCCCGAGCCCCTATCAAAACATGAGGGTCAAACGTGGGCTGCGTACAGATCAAATCGATCCTAAAGACTTCAAACTCTACAACCCCGCTTTTTTCTGTGACGACTGTGGTCATTACGACCGAAAGCGCCATGTCTGCACAATGGGCTATTTCCCCGTGCATACGCGCTCGGAGCAAGCAGCCCAGTACGAGCTGACCGGCACAATGGCGTTCTGCCGTTTTTGCGAGATCGATTAATGGAGATGACCCTGCTTTATGTGCTGGTCGCACTTGCGGTCGCAGCGATCGTACTTTTTCTGCTGGCTTCGATATGGAAGTCGCATTCAAAAAACCAAGCCGGCCTGCGGGCGGCGCTGACAGCGCAAATTGGGCGCGAGTCAGATGAACTCGATCTCGATAAGCGGATGGGCGTAAAGGATTCAATCGCATTTGCATCCCGCGTTCACCCGGACGCAACTGAAGAAACGAAAGTGGCGTTTCGGCAAATGGGGCACGGGCCCGACATACTTTGTCTTCACGGAATTGGCGCTTCGATGATTATCTACCGCAGGCTTGTTCCTTGGCTCGCCGGCGACCACCGGGTCACTTGCATCGACTTCCCTGGCTTTGGTTCGAGTTCGAAGTCGCGAAAATTTTCTTACTCCCTTGATGAACAGGCCGTGCATTTGGCCCAGGTCGTGGACGCGCTGAATCTTGATCGTCCGTTGGTGATCGCAAGCTCAATGGGCGCAGCCATTTCTCTGGCGACAGCGCTAGCGACGCCCGGTTTATTCCGTGGGCTTGTCGCTCTTGGCCCTGCGGTTGACCCAAAACGTGTGCCGCTGGTGCTCCTGCCGCTCGCAAAATTTGGTGACCATCTTCATCGGGTCAACTCGCTTGCGGCCGTACGGTCGGCCACCGGTCGCGCTGCGATTGCTCAAGTGATCAATCGGCGCGAATTGATTACTCCGTCTTTGGTCGCGCTCTATCTCGAGCCATTTGGCGACAAAGGCGATTCGAGTTCAGCATTTTTAAAGGCCTTCGCGCTTTTGGCGGACGTTCGGATGCCCAAGATTTTCGGGAACCTTGAAACGCCCTTGCTGATTATACGCGGACTGCGCGATCGGCTGGTCAAGCAGGCGGCTTGCGAAGACCTGCACCGTATTGTGCGCAATTCAAAACTCATGACTCATCCAGCCGCCGGACATCACATCATGGAAGACGAACCCGAGTTCGTCGCGCTCGAAGTCCGCAAATTTGACGCGGAAATTCCGTAAAACCGACACTTCTCGGTTGGAAAATCTAAAAAATTCGGTCTAGTCGCGGTCCAGTATGTCTCGATTTCCAACAGGCTCTCAGTCGAGTTTTTCCCTATGAAAAACATTTTTCCTCGGCCTCAGTCCCGCATTCTCTGGGCTTGAGTCTGGAAAAATCCCGGACCCAGACGAGACCAAAGCACAATTCGACGTCAAACATTCGATACATCATCGTGAACGCGACTCACGTCCTGTCAAGAAACCACCCCCGACGTCGATGAGTGTGCTGTCAGGAAGATACTACTTCATGACATTTCCTTAGGCGCAGGAGTGCCAGAGAGCTTGGTCAAAGTTCTCTAGCAGTGAAAAAAGCAGTTCGCTTGAAATAGCGAGCGGAAGTTCGAAAGGGGGCTTTCAAGGAAGACTAAGTGTGTACATGGAATTTTGTTAGCGACGAGCGCCGAAGAATTCGGACGGCTTTCGCCTAGCGAAGTACAAATCTGATAACAGGCTCGGATGCCGGTTTCTTAAGTAGCAGCCAATCAATTGCGCAAGCAAGCGAAGGCTCTCTCTAAGAATCAGAAACAAGGAAGGTAAATATGAACAATTTTTTTAAATAAATGAACGTTTAACGGAGGATTTCTAAATGGGTTTTCGAATTAGTACAAATATCGCGTCTGTAAACGCACAACGTAACTTAGGTGATTCGCAGTTGAAGATCGCTGACTCGATGGCAAAACTGTCTTCGGGAAGCCGAATCAACAAAGCAGCTGACG
>JANPKH010000292.1:0-2707 GCA_031425935.1 Gammaproteobacteria bacterium
CGCCATAGACCTCGCCGAACACAATGAACCCCGTGCCGCCTTCCAGGGTGAGCAGGTCATCGCCGTCGCCGCCATCAAGCGAAGCGCGGGTAAAGAAACCGCCGGCTGGGCCGCTGCTAACGATGGTATCATCGCCACCGCCGCCGTCGGCGGCGCCGTAGGCGAAATCGATATAGTCGTCGCCGCCAAGACCGCTGATGTTATCCTGGCCGCCCCTGCCAAGAATGGTGTCGTCACCCTCAGTGCCGACGAGGTTCTCGTCGACGGGGCCATCACTCTCTCCATTCAGGGTCACCGAGACGGTGGCGTAGCTGACCACCCCGTTCCCCATGCGGATGGCATAGGTGAAGCTGTCGGCGCCGACCTCGCCCTCGTTCAGATGGTCGAAGGCCTGGCCGGGGTCGTAGACCACCTTGCCGCTCTCAAAACGCACCGTGGCGCCGCTGGCCAGGGTCATCGCCACGTCCGGGGCGGTGTAGACGCCGGGATTGGCCTGGTCCAACGACCAAAGCGCCTTGCCATTTCCGCCGGCGTCGTTGGCCATGACATCGATCGTGATGACCTGGTTTTCCCCGCCCGAAGCTACGTCGGCCTTGGCTTGCGGCCCCGCCTTCACGTTTTGCGCAGCCTTGGTTGTGGTGCTCGCGGCCTTCGACATGCAATATCCCCCTACACTTTGTTTGAGCGTACTTCCTGGACAGTCTGTGTTTTGAAGGATGGGAAGTCATTATCCTGGGGTTCTACGAAACTTGACCCAGCGTCGCACTTGCATCACCTGGAGGTTGAAGGCAGCGGACGCTTGCCTGTTGGGCTGCGGAGCGCCCCTTCGGCGCAAGGCGCGCCGCCAAGGGGATCGCCATCTCTAGGTCGCCGGCTGTGCGGAGAGACCTGTGGGTTCTCGACGCCTGCGAGCAGGCCGACGCCGCTGAGCAATACCGGCGGGCCTGCGCAGGCATCTTCGCGGTTGAGCTCTTGGGGGCCGACGCCACCTTCTCCAATCGCATGGAGAGCTTTCACATCGAGGCGGCGATATTCTCCCGTTGCGAGGGCGTCGCGCAGCGGTTCGACCGGTCTCCCGCTCACCTGGTGGCGGACGGCGGCGACAATGTGCAGGTGGTTCTCGACCTTCCCGGCAATCGGTGGGAGGGCGACTACGACGGACGGCTCGTCGATAGCAGAATGGGCGTCCTGCGCCTGATCGACTGGTCGCGGCCGTTCCAGTTCCGCGCCGACGCGTTCCGCACGCTCAATCTGATGCTGCCGCGAGCGATGCTTGGCCCTGCGGCAGGCTTCGACCTCCATGGGTTGGTTGCGCCGGAGAACAGCCCAAGCGCGCGACTGCTGTCGG
The DNA here is from genome assembly GCA_031425935.1 of Gammaproteobacteria bacterium. Classification (GTDB taxonomy): domain Bacteria; phylum Pseudomonadota; class Gammaproteobacteria; order Pseudomonadales; family Cellvibrionaceae; genus Cellvibrio. The sequence goes on from JANPKH010000292.1 coordinate 1,349, forward strand.
GGTTCATGCACGCGCTTTGGGAGAATGTCCCCAACCTGACTGCCGCCGAGGCGCGGCCGATGGCCACCGCGGCGAGCGCCCTGGTTCAAGCGCTGATCTTCGCCCAAGCCGGCGTCGCCTGGGAGGACGCGCGGCCAGCCGACAAGGTCAGCATGGTTCGGGCGCGGAGCCTGATCGACGCGCGGCTCGATGACCCGGACCTCACGCCCGAAAGCGTCGCGGCCGAGCTGGGCGTCTCTCGCGCCAAGCTTTATCGGTTGTTCAAGCCACTCGGTGGCGTCCGCGCCTTCGTGCAGGTCCGCCGCCTGGACCACGCCTTCCGCACGATCATGGAGGACAAGGCTGGCGCGGTTTCGCTCAGCGAGGTCGGCTATCGTCACGGCTTCCGCTCTGACGCCAACTTCAATCGAGCCTTCCGCCGCCGCTTCGGCGCGCCGCCCGGACGGCTGCGCAACGCCGCCGAGGGGGGCGAGCCACTCAATGACTATCGCCGACCCGATCTCATTTGGGATTGGCTTAGAGACCTCTGACCGCCGGACCTGCCGCGACCCGCTCCCTGACTATCGCCTATTTGCAGCCTTCGACGCCGCCTACGCCCAGAGCACTACCGGTGCGCCGCGCGCCCGCGGTAGGGACACCCTTTTGGGTGGGGACACCGGGGGACGAACCCGGACTGGCCGAGGCCCGACGGACCTTAAGTCGCTTGAACGGCAGTCCGAGCTCGACTTCATGGGCCGCAGGCTTGGCGCTTGGGCGCCAGAATGGCTCGCGCATGGAGCGCTTGCCGCATCGAGTGGGACGTGATGCGGCCGATCCGTAATGGAGAGGCGCCTACGCTCCATCCGTTCGACTGATGCGGTGGCCATCGAACTCCGGCGCGTCATCTGTGCGGTCGGAAGACCGCGTGAATGTCATGAAACTGGAGGCGCGCAATACTCCGCTCCTGGCGCAGAGGCGACGGCCGCGGCTGATCGGGGAGCGGAGTCAAACCCGCTGGTAGGCGATAGCAGTCGCGACATGCAGGTGTTCCGGCGCAACGCCTCGAGGCTGGCAAATGAACAGCGACGCGGCAGTGCTGATCACGCGGCGCCCTGATACCAGCTCCAGCGGCCGTTTCTGCTGGCGAGGGATTAGCTAGACCACTACTGCGGTCACATGACCGAAGCACACCCCTCTGGGGGCTACATCCTGGAAGAGCTTTCCGTCGGCATGACCGCCGAAAAGCGCGTGACTGTGACCGAAGCGCGAATCTCCCAGTTCGCGCAAGCATCGGACGACTTCAACCCGGTGCACATGGACGAAGCGTTCGCGTCCAAGACGGCCTACCGAGGCCGGATCGCACACGGTCTTCTGTCGGCA
>JANPKH010000293.1:0-1686 GCA_031425935.1 Gammaproteobacteria bacterium
GTCTTGCGCGGTGATGGTTGAGAGCAAACCTTGCACCGTGGCAGCCTGAGCTTTGAGGTCTTGGGACTTTTCAATGGCCTCGCGCTCTTTGTCGTTGCCGGCTATCGGGCTTAAAAAACCTTCTGCGACCAGCTTGCCGTGCGCTTTGGCGCTTTGCTCATAGCTGGGCAGCGTGCTTTTGAGTTTGGTCAGGGTTTCTTGCGCAGCGCGCAGCTCGTTTTGCGCGCGCTCACGGGTGGCGATCTCTTGCGCCAGTGCGTCGGTAAAGGCCTGACGGTGGGCGTTGGCCTGAGCTTGCACCTGGGCAATCATGACGGGCTCGTCGCCGTCTTTGATGGCCAGCGGTATGCCCGCCAGTTCTGAGTCCACCCGGCGCAGCGTCAGGCGCTTCAAGTTCAGCTCACTGGCCAGGCTACGGCTGTCCGCGCCTGTCATGGTGGGGTCGAGCCGAATCAACACCTGACCGGCTTGCACCTGGTCGCCCTCTTTGACCAGAATTTCTGCCACCACACCGGCCTCAGCCGGCTGCACAATTTTGGTGTAGCTGAAGGGCACCAGCTTGCCTTCGGCCACGGCAACGATGTCGACCTTGGCGAAGATGGCCCAGGCCAGCAAGATGGTAAACAGCACCGCGACGATGTAGAAAATCAGCCGTGGCAGCTTGGGCATGGGGCTTTCCTGAATGGCCAGCAGGCCGGGGGAAAACTCTGCCGCGTCGGGCAGCAGGCGCCTGGTCAGGGCTTGGGTCAAGCTGCTCATGCGACCGCCTTGGGCTGAATCACTTTTTTCAGGTGCCCACCACCAATCACAAATATCTCGTCCACCTGCAGGGTCTTGGGCAGCGCGTGTGTGACAAACAGCATGCTGACCTTGCCGCGCAAGGCGTTGACTGTGGTGGCGAAGGAGTTGGCGGTTTGCGCATCGAGCGCGCTGGTTGCTTCGTCAAAAATCAGCACCTTGGGTTTTTTGAGCAAGGCGCGGGCAATGGCCAGGCGCTGCTTTTGCCCGCCTGACAAGCCAGCGCCACGCTCGCCAATCTCGGTTTGGTAGCCCTGGGGCAGCGCCTGTATGGCGTCATGGATCTCCGCCATCTGGCAGGCCTGCACCACCTGTTCAAAGCTGGCGTGTGGGTGGGCCATGATCAGGTTGTCGTACACCGTGCCGCTGAACAGCACCGTCTCTTGCGGCACCACGCCAAAGTTGGCGCGCAACTCGTTGGCGCTCAGGTGAAGGATGTCAACGCCGTCCACCTTGATCTGCCCCGCGGTGGGCCGGTAAAAGCCCTGTAGCAGTTTGGTGAGTGTTGATTTGCCGGTGCCACTGGGCCCCATGATGGCGACGGTCTGCCCTGGAGCAATGGTGAGGTTGACGTTGAGGTACAGCAGCGGCAAATCAGCCGCGTAGCGAAAACCGATGTCTATCAGTTCAATCTCGCCGCGCGCCTCACTTTTGCGGCTCGGCGCCAGACGGTAGGGCTCGGGCGGCACGTTCATCAAGTCGCCCAACCGGTCTACCGCCAGGCTGGCTTGCTGAAACTGCTGCCACAAGCCCACCATGCGCAGCATGGGCTGGCTGAGTTTGCCGGCAAACATCTGAAAAGCCACCAGCATGCCGATGGTGAAGACGGTACCTGTGCCCGCCGCCAGGGCCACGGTGTCGGGATGCATGACGATCCACGCGCCGGTG
>JANPKH010000294.1:0-16691 GCA_031425935.1 Gammaproteobacteria bacterium
TAATACCAGTGCGTTAAATTTGCAAAATGGCCAGAATGCTTACAGTAGAGGTTCCTGGGCGAGCAGTATTCGTTATGTGGATGGTATTTACTATGTAAGTACTTTTTCCTACACCACGAATAAAACGTATGTCTATAAAACAAGCGATATTGAAAGAGGCCCCTGGACGACTTCAGTATTAAACGGTGTGTACCATGACTCTTCATTATTTTTTGAAAATGGTCGCGCGTTTTTGGCTTACGGTATCGATGACATAAAAATTATCGAACTCACAGCTGATGCTTCCGCGATTAAATCCGGTGGTTTAAACCAAATCATTATCTCAAAATCTTCTGCAGTTGCCGGAACCAATTTTATTGTTCGTCCTGAAGGTACACACCTGCAAAAAATTAACGGTCGCTACTACGTATCGCTAATTACCTGGCCGTCAGGACAATCCCGTACACAATTAATTTTCCGTTCCAATAATTTAACCGGGCCATATGAAGGTCGTGTTGCCCTACAAGATCAAGGCGTTGCCCAGGGTGGATTAGTTGATACACCCACCGGAAACTGGTACGCGTTTCTATTCCGCGATTCCGGTGCAGTAGGACGCATTCCGTACCTTGTTCCCGTGAGCTGGCAAGACGGTTGGCCAGTGATGGGTATAGGCGGAAAAGTGCCGCAGAAATTGGGCTTTGTGGTGGAAGACAAGGGGTTGAAAGGCATAGTCACCAGCGATGAATTTAATCAGGGCATACAAGGATCTTCCACACTGCCGTTGCAATGGCAGTGGAACCACAACCCGGATAACAGCGGTTGGTCATTGCTGAGCCGGCCCGGTTATTTGCGCCTTACCAACAAAAGCATCGCTAGCAATTTTGAAGTTGCACGCAACTCACTCACACAACGCAGTTTTGGCCCGAAAAGTTCAGCACAGGTTGCTGTGGAAACTGCTGCGATGAAAGACGGTGATTACGCCGGCTTGGGTGCGTTGCAATCGCGTTATGGTTTTGTTGGCGTGGTCAAATATAACGGCAATAAATCTATTGTGATGGTGGATACCACATCCGGAACCCCGCAAGAAATTACGCGCATAGGTTTGTTTCAGGATCGCGTGTATTTGCGTATCGAGATGGATTTCCTTAACCAAGCTGACCAGGGGAAATTCTATTACAGCCTAGATGGCAACAATTGGACAATCATCGGCAATACATTGCGCATGACCTATGACCTAAAACATTTTATGGGCTACCGTTTTGCGTTGTTTAACTACGCTACCCAATCCACCGGCGGCTTTGTGGATTTCGATTACTACAGACTGGGTCAGTGATTTATAAAATTTTTAACACCATTACCGGAGAATCATATGAATAAACGCAAATACTCCGCCAATTTACTGCTAAAACTCTTTCCGCGCAGTTGCGCTGAGATTGTTACTCGCACTTGCAGTGCAATTGGCCTTGCCGCTTTACTTGGTCTAACAAATGCCGCATCGGCAGCTTGTACTTACTCCATTGATAACGAATGGAATAGCGGTTATGTAGCCAGTATCACCATTAAAAACGATACAACGGCACCTATTAATAGTTGGAATGTTAATTGGCGGTTCAACGTTAACCGTATGATAAGCAGCTGGAATGCGAATTTTTCTGGAACCAATCCCTACACTGCCACCAACATGGCGTGGAATGGCAACATCGCTGTAGGCCAGTCGATTTCGTTTGGCTTTCAGGCCGAAAAAAATGGCGGCAGTGCCGAGCGACCAACTGTTAACGGAACTGTGTGTGCAGGTGGAATAGCATCGTCAGCAGGTACTAATCCGCGTTCTAGTATTGCGCCAAGTTCTGTGCCGCGCTCTAGCGTTGCTCCCAGTTCGGTACCGCGCTCCAGCGTAAGATCCAGCACTGCTGCATCGTCCAGCAGTTATTCCGTACCAGCAAATAATTTTGCGCAAAATGGTGGAGTAGAAGTTGCCTTGACCAATTGGGGCACCACTGCTGCCACAGTCACTCGCACTACAGTTGATAAACGCAGCGGATTGGCCAGCGCGTTAATTTCAGGGCGCACTGCAGCCTGGAATGGTTTGACGTTTAATGTAGGGTCATTAACCAACGGCAATCAATACGAAACTGCCGTGTGGGTGAAATTGGCTCCGGGCACACCGGACAGTGTGATTAGCTTGACTGCAAAACGCCAGGAGGATGGGGATACATCTACCTACAACGAATACACCCGTGTCGCCCTGGCGACTGCATCTGCCAGCGGATGGACGTTGCTGCAAGGCTACTATACGCAATTAGGTTCAACCGCATTTCAACATTTTATTATCGAAGCCACAGATGCAACGGCGAGTTATTACGCGGATGATTTTTCGATTAGTGGTGAAGTTATTCGTCCATCAAGTTCATCAACCGTACCCGCCTCCTCTAGTAGATCGAGCAGCAGCGTGGGGCAAACCTGTGAATTAACAGCGCCGCTGAGATGGGTTTCTACCGCACCGGTGATTAGTCCAAAAACTCCCGGTTGGGCATCGATTAAAGATCCCTCTGTGGTGAAAGTAAACGGCAGATATCACGTGTATGCGACCTACTACGACACCGCCTACAAATCCATGTACACGAGTTTTACGGATTGGAACACTGCTCAACAAGCGCCCCATATTTCTATGAACGGTAGTCGCGTTGGTAATACCGTTGCGCCGCAAGTGTTTTTCTTCAAACCGCATAATAAATGGTATCTCATCACGCAATGGCCAGGCACCTACGCAACCACTGACGATATTGCCAATCCGAACTGGACTGCCAAACAACGGTTATTACAAGGTGAACCCGCTGGCGCTTTGGATTTCTGGCTCATTTGTAACGACACCCACTGCTATTTATATTTCTCTCGCGATGACGGCGTGCTCTACGTTTCCAAAACGACGATTGGCAACTTCCCCAACTTCTCGGGTTATTCCATCGTGATGGAAGATCACCGCGGCAACGGCAACCAGTATTTGTTTGAAGCGCCCAATGTTTATAAGTTGGATGGACAAAATAAATATCTGTTGATGGTAGAGGCTTATATCAGCGGCCCGCGTTTATTCCGCTCCTGGACATCAACCAGTCTTGATGGCCCATGGGTACCTTTCGCAGATACAGAAACCAATCCTTTTGCTGGAAATAACAATGTGGAGTGGCCAACCGGAAAATGGGCTAACGGCATCAGTCACGGTGAGTTAGTGCGTTCCAGTAATGATGAGAAAATGACGATTGATCCTTGTAATCTTGAATTTCTCTATCAAGGTCAAGCGGGTAACAGTCCTGATTACAACACTATTCCTTACCGGTTGGGACTGTTAAGAATTAAAAAGTAAGTAAGAATTAAGAAATAAATTTATCAGCCCGGCGTATGCCGGGCTTTTTACATCAAGCTAGTAATATTTTTCGCAGGAGAATTTTGAATGCGGCAACTCACTATTTCTAATTTCTTTTTATTTTTGGCAATTGTCTGCTCACCTGCATTTGCAAATCACGACATAAAACATTTTAAGGACATTGTGTGGGCCAGCCCCAAAAGTTTTAATCTCACTCTGGATATCGCTGTTCCCCAAACAAAAACGAAAATTAAACCAGTACTCGTTATTTTTCATGGCGGCGGCTGGCTGCTTAATAACAAATCCATCATGACGGATTTAGCGAATAGCATCGCCACCCGCACTGACATAATTACCGTAAACGTAAATTACCGCTTGCTTTCGGATGTCGATAATACGACCACAGTGAATCAAATCGTTGAGGATGCGATGGGCGCAGTAATTTGGGTAAAGCAAAATATTCAGCGCTATGGTGGCGACCCTAAAAAAGTCGCGATTACCGGAGACAGCGCCGGGGGTCATTTGGCGGCAATGGTAATGGTCGCCGGCCGCAACCTTGATAGTGATGGATTTGCAAAAAAACCATTGGGTTTTAAACCTACTTATTTGCCGAAAGGTGCAACAGCAGAACAAGTCGCCCGTAAAAATGGTTTGAAAATTCAGGCAGCAATTTTAAGTTACGCGGGATTCAGCTTGGTAGAGGTTGCCGAACGTGACTTCGAAACTGAAAGCAATCAATTTTGGAAGTGGGCAAACGCAAAGCCTCGTGGCATGTTTGGCGAGAAGATTAATCTAAAGGATAACCCAGAGTATTACCAAGCTGTATCACCTGACCAATACCTTGTGAATGCGACTGAAAACGCTTTGCCAAATCAATTTGTGCACGTTGGCGAATTAGATCCCTTGACCACACCGGAACGCGCAAAAATTTATGTAGAGCGCCTGAAAAACCTGGCGCAACCCATGCAATTCAAAATTTACGAAGGCAAAGGCCACGGCTTTTTGGATAGTGGTTGCAACGATTACAACAAGGGTTGCTTTAAAGAACTTTCCGAGCCTACGGTTAATGACATGATTGAATTTCTGAATGACATTTTTGGCCTTTGAGATTTTTAAGTGCTGCTTCTGATCTAAAAATCTCGTTAAGGGTAAGGTGGTTAAACTCGCGCGTTTTCACCGTTGTAATCGAGGCAAGCTTAATGCATTTTGGCGCATAATTACTGTTCTAAACAACCTTGTGTAGGTGCGCCCCGTTGAGCAATAAACAAAGAATAGTGTTCGTGTTTAACTGTGTCTATGCGCTGTTTCTTTACTACCACTACTACCACAGCACGGTCTTTCAACAGCAGTCAATTACGATTGATTCGGCTTGGGTGGTTATTAAATTTTTTCTCCTCTACGGAAGCCCTTTTATAGTAGCGGTCTATCTGGTCGATAATTGGAGTTTGGGTAAGTCTTACATAACGTCGATCGCGATTTGGTTGTGCGTGTACAGTTATGAAGCTTTAACGCGAAGTGAACAATTTACATCGCTTTACCCAGATGGTTACCAATGTTTCATTGTGGCCATTACAGTTTATCCAGGAATTGGGCTAAGTGTTTTGTTTGGCCATTTTGTTGGCAAATTCGCGAAAATCTATATTGATATGAACTCGCAAGAGGTTAAAGATAGCGTCCAAAGAAACAGAAAATTTAGTTGGATAAAACGTTAATGTGCTTGTGAGAAGGGTGGAGGAGACCAAGAACTGGCTCCTTGGCTTGATGAAGCTCAGCAAGAATCTTTGTTGCCTCGCGTTTAAGACTCGTTACAAGCTCAGTTTTCATATTCACTACTCCACCAAAAAAACGTGTCACTATATTAGCGCTTTCAGAAAATCATCACCTCCCTCTATTCTGCAAAATCACCCTAGGCTCCGCGACCGGCACCAATTTTCCATCGCGCAATTGAATGGCTTGTGACGCACCCATGGTTGGCCAAATTTTTAATTCATGACCTTTCTGTTTTAATGCTTGCTGGATATTTTCAGGCATTGCTGCTTCTACAAATAAAATATTGGGATTCCATTGTTGATGAATGCGCGGTTGCGCCATGGCTTGTTCTGGCAGCATGCCGTCGTTCAAGGTATACAAAAGTGTTTGCACAACTTGCGAAATAATTGTTGGGCCGCCTGCTGCGCCAAGTGTCATTACCGGTACACCATTTTTAAAAACTAGTGTCGGGCTCATGCTGGAAAGTGGGCGTTTGCCTGCTTGAACGGCATTTGCATCTGAGCCGACTAAACCAAATGCATTTGCTGCGCCCACTTGTGCAGAAAAATCATCCATTTGATTATTGAGTACTACGCCTGTGCCAGGAATAACCACCTTGCTACCGAAACTGGTATTCACAGTGGACGTTATCGCAACCCAATTCCCTTCGAGATCTGCGGCAGCAATGTGCGTGGTGTGTTTATTCATTAGCGCTTCAATATCCACATCGGGATTGCCGTAGCTAATATTGGGGGTGACTTTTTCGAGGCTAATTTTTTGCGCGCTAATTTTTGCGTAACGCTTATCGGTAAGGTTCATAGGGACTTTGGTGAAATCTGCATCGCCGAGCCAATGCGCACGATCGGCAAAGGCAAATTTCATCGCCTCAGCAATTAAGTGATAGCGCTCGGCAGGCGTTGCCTTTTTTAAATCAAATTGCTCGAGAATATTTAAAATTTGCGCGACGTGAACACCACCGGAACTTGGGGGCGGAAAACCATAAAGTGTGTAGCCCGCAAATTCCGATACAACGGGTTTGCGCATTTTTATTTGATAATTCGCAAAATCTTTTTTGGTAATAATGCCGCCGTTTTGTTGCATCCAGCTCGCGGTTTTTTCTGCGAAGTCGCCTTTATAAAAATATTTTGGCCCGTCTTTTGCGATTGCGCGATAAGTCGAAGCCAAATCTTTTTGCTGAAGATGGGTCTGCGCAGGTAATGGTTTATTTTCTTTATCCAAAAAAATCGCTGCACTAGCCGGAAATTGCGCAAGCCTTTTGCTGGTTGCATTTAAACGCTCAGCCAAACTTGAAGGAATAGGAAAACCTGTTTCAGCTAATTCTGCCGCAGGTAAAATCACGTCACGAAATTTTAGGGCGCCGCCTAACTGCTGCAACTTGTGCAACGCCATCACTGAGCCGGGAATGCCTATTGCTAAAGCGCCGGTGCGACTCAATTCCGGGTTGGCTTTTCCTTCCGCTAAAAACATATCGCGATGCGCAGCTGCGGGCGCCATTTCGCGGCCATCGATTGCAAAAATTCGCCCGTTTGCCAAGCGCACTAAAATAAAAGCTCCGCCACCAATACCAGAGTTGTGTCCATCTACTACGCCCAAGGTAAATGCTGCTGCGATGGCCGCATCAATAGCGTTGCCACCACTCGCTACTACCTCCATGGCGATACCGCTCGCATAAGGGCTTACAGTTGCGATGGCTGTTTTACCATCAGCACTGACGCGCGCGTAGGGATTGGTTTGAACAAAGTTATTCGGTGATGTGGAGTCATCCGCGTGGATGAAATTTGCAAAGCTAAACGCGAGTAAAATAATCAGCCAATGTTTTTTCATGCATATTTCCTGACATAATTTTTAAGACAAGAAAAAAGTTTTTGTGCTGGGATGTGGAAGGAGACCATACAGCGCTCTCCTAATAAATAAATACCGTTCAATTCAAAACACGCGGTGAATATTAGGCGCGAATCAAACGGTATTTTTTATTCCTGTGCCATTAATAAGATTATCTTAGTAAAACTATTTATTTCTTAGCAGCGGGCTTAACAAATTTTAATGTCATGCGGTCGCTTTCACCTATAGCTGCGTATTTTGCACGATCCTCATCTTTATTAGCGAAGGATGGAGGCAATGCCCATACGCCACTTTTGTGATCGGCTGTGTCTTTAGGGTTAGCATTGATTTCTGATTTTTCAGCTAATTTGAATCCAGCTTTTTCAGCGAGTGCAATCACGTAGGATTCATGAACATAACCGCTTTTCGGATCGGCCGGTTTAGCTGCTGGCAAGCGGTGATCAACGACGCCAAAAATACCGCCGGGTTTCAGTGAGTCATAAATGTTTTTGAAGGCGGTGTTGATTTGCTCTTCGCCACCTGATGTCCAGTTATGAACGTTGCGGAAAGTGAGCACCATATCCACACTGCCAGCTGGCGCAAAATTGTATTGGTTGCCTGGTTCAAAAATACCGACCTTCACCTTATCGAATACTGCAGGAGTCGCGTCCAATTTTTTGCGAAATTTTTCAGCACCATTGCGAGCGTATTCGCTGGTGGATTTAGGGTCGCCACCGGCAGCAATCAAGGTGCCTTTTTTGCGTAAATAAGGCGCCAGAATTTCCGTGTACCAACCGCCGCCGGGTGATAGTTCAACTACCGTCATGGTTGGTTTGATACCGAAGAACGTCAAGGTGTCATAAGGGTGGCGTGCAGCATCGCGCGCTACATTTTCTGGGCTGCGATGAGTGCCAGCTATTGCAGCTTTTAAAGCCTCTTCTTCATTTGCCTGTGCTTGCGCGTGTGAATGAGAATTCGCGTGCGGATTTGCAAATGCCGGTAAGATAAAACTACACGCTAAAACAGCGCTTAGTAGGAGACGTTTCATAGTGTGTGCCTCAAATCAGTGGAGTGGTGGAATTGCATAATGTTTTGCTACTAACTATTTCGAGATTATTTATTCGAAACGAATGACACTTACTTACGCGAGCATGACCACTCCAATCTAAAATCCATTAAATAATAAATGGATCAAGAGCCTTTAAGTAAGCAGCATCTTAGTTTGCAACTGGTTATTTTGAGCATGCGATCATTTGCGATAACCTGGACGAGGTCAAGTCTTTTATTTTTGAGTAGTCATTGAACTTTCCGTTTAGGTGGATTTGTTAAAACAGAAATTGTGCAGATTTCATCTGCTGTCATACATAACGCATATATTATTTTCTATCCCAACTAAAATAAAAATTATAAATTTTTGCTAGTTTTACTATGGGTGATTGCGCGGCCACGCAATTATTTTTTTTACTCCATAAAGGCTTCTGCATTCGGTGGATCATGCCGGGTTGAAGGATTGAGAGGAATGATGGGTAAGAAAATATGTAGTTTTTAGGGTTTCGGCGCCAAGCGTGAAAAATGCACGTGGGTTTTAAATCCGCAGCATTGACCCTTCACTGACATTCACCCAGTTACTTGCTATAGTTTTCAAGGAGTGAATTAAAGCCATAAAAATAAACGGCATCACGTTTCATTGACGATCCACTCACAAGAGAAGTTTGCCCAACCACTATGTTTTCCACCAAAAAAACTGCAAGGAGTATGAGATGAGCGATAAGTTTACTGAAATTACTAACCAATCCTGGTTTAGCCGCATCGGCGGTGCAATTAAGGGCATGCTATTCGGCATAGTACTAGTTGTTGCAGGCATTGTTTTATTGTTTACCAATGAAGGCCGCGCGGTAAAAACCCACAAGGCGCTGGTGGAATCACAAGGCCAAGTAGTGTCAATAGACGCGCTTCAAACAAATCCGGCAATGAACGGCAAATTAGTTCATATCTCCGGTGAGGCCAGCACTGGCGAAACTTTATCCGATGATCTACTTCAGGTCAGCGCAAAAGCCCTGAAACTAAATCGTGTAGTCGAAACTTATCAATGGGAAGAAACCGAAAAGTCAGAAGAGAAAAAGAATTTGGGCGGTGGAACTGAAACAGTTACCACCTACGAATATCGCAAGGTATGGACTAAAGGCACCATCGATTCATCAAGCTTCAAACAGCCTGAGGGCCATTCAAACCCAATCGATCCAGCATTTAAAAATGAACACTGGAGCGCCAGTGCAATAACCCTCGGCGCCTACGCGTTATCCACTAGCCATAAGAATGGAATTAAAAATTTTCAAGCCCTCGCGCTACCAACTCAGGAAAATTTACCCACAGGCCTCAGCAAACATGGCGATAAATTCTATTACGGTAAAAATTACGGCCAGCCGGAAGTTGGTGATCAACGCATTAGTTTTGAATGGATACCCCCACAAATTTACAGTGCCATAGGAAGCTCGTCGGGCTCAATATTAAATCCACATACTACTAGCAATGGCCACGAAATCGCTTTGATCGAACCTGGCTCGCTTACCGCTGATGCCATGTTTGAACAAGCAAAAAATGCAAACAACTGGCTCACATGGCTACTACGAGCAGCGGGACTGATTATATTTATCATCGCATTTGCGATGATCTTAAAACCACTCTCCGTAATCGCCGATGTAGTGCCTCTTATTGGCAATATAGTGGGAATGGGTACAGGTTTTGTCAGCATAGTACTTGGTTTTATTAGCGCATTGATAACCATCTGCATTGCCTGGATCACCTACCGCCCGCTGCTGGGTATAGCAATATTAGTTGTCATTGCTACCCTGATTTATTTACTAAAACGCAGATCAAGAGAAGCCTCACGTGAAATCGCAGTAACACCGGCAGCGGAAATGAGCAGCTAAAAACTATTAACGGTTGCGGTTGGTAGCCTCTGGGTCAATCAACAGGCTTTTTGCGGCAGGTTGAAAATTTTTTGTGGTGGGGTTTAAAGAATAATCAAAAAGAGCTGACATTGGCAATTGATGATATTTAATTAAAAGAGGCAACAACATGGGAAGCGCCAATAGCTTTGGCGCTTAAACATTTAACTTGGTTTATTATGGAGTGCGCATGTTGATCCCGCGCATTACGCGGGGGAAATTTTTAGAGCGGAGCAACTAAACAATAGTTGCATTTTCTTGAAACATCAGGAAAAAGGATCTATCAAAATGTTCAAATCCATTTGAAAAACAAAATCAGCACAGCTTTACAAATTTCCTTCTAACGCTTCTTCACAAATAAATTATTTTTTCGTGCAGTAAAAATTTTTATTTGAACCTTACGGACCTAGCATAGTAAATCTACTGTTAACGTTTCATTGCATAAATTTTGGTAGCCATTTTTTAGCTTCATCGGCTAACCAAGGTGCAACAGTACGAAGATGATCTATCGTTTGCCCGTTTATTAGCGGCACACAAAATCCACCAGCACACACCTGACCTTGTTGAACATCATCTATATGAAGATCACATGATGTTGATGCGCGAACCGGAGGTTGTGCTATACATATATGCAACCCTGGGCCTTGGCTCACTATTTCGCGAAACGAATCGCGCGGTCCATGAACATTAAAACGATCACGACAAAATTTTGAATCTGTTAACGGTGAAATTGAAGGCCCAATTACCGGCCCGGTAGTTAACGCAATCATCTGCGCGAGGAAACGGCCGTGATTAAAAGGTTCACAAAAAATACCTCTCGATCCCGTGCCTTGATAAACATTAATAATAATTTTTATATTTTGCCAAATACCAAAAGGTCTCATTCGCGAATGCAATTCCACGAGCTTTGCTGTAGCGCTAGCGTTCGCACCGCCAAAACGAGCGGACAATACGGCTGGTGACAGGGGCCCTTCGGCTTTGCCAATAAAAGGAAAAAGCATCAGTTCATCTGGTTTTTTTGCTGCATTACTGCGGCGAACCACCTCTTGAATGTCTGCAGGCAAATCCGATAACGGCGGCACAAACACACCTGCAGCGCTCGAAGGCGCTGGCGGCGCACTGGTTGAACCTGCGGGCTTCGCCGGATTAGCTGTCTTACCTGGGCTAGGTTTGACTGGACTAGATTGGATAGGACTAGGAACCTTGGCTGAACCAGATGGCACCGATGGCTTAGCTGCACCCGCTGACGGAGCAATAACCTTTGGGCTTTTTGGATGAGGACCTACTCGCTGCGGCCGACGTGGCACACCACCGCTTCCATCAAGCACAAAGACCGCACGATCCAGTGACGCAATCGTCATTTTCCCCACGATATTATCGGCTTTAGTTTGATAACGACGATTAATAATTTTTAGCGACTGTTTGTAAAAGAGGACAGCAGCAGTTCGCGTACCAAAATAGCCTGCCTCAACACGAGCGTCCGCAGGCTTAAGCACCCGCAAGCGAACCAAGGCTGACTGAATCCGTGCCACATGGTCGCCCCGATCTCCTGGCACAACATGCGCACTATGAGAAGTTAGACAAGCTTGAAGTTTTCTGTCAACTGAAAAAAGTCTGGATACCAGTGGCATAATCGTCCATCTCCATATTAGCTATAAAAAGTATTAGAGTTATTAAAAAAATTACGAACAAAATATTGACACAAATATTTTCAACTTCTGCTAACGACACAGAGCCCACGTAAAGAATACAAACTCATTTTGAAATTAAATGCCTGTGATGTATTCGCGTGCTTAACTCGAATTCTATTGCTTTTATGGATTTTGAAATGGTAATTATTCACATTGACGCAAGAAAACCCGCGGCTGTGCCGACGCACTTCTTAAAAGGAGATTATTAACTCACCTTGCTAGGACCCAAGGAAACTTCACTTCGAAATATTTAGCACGGTTCGATAACACACTGAACTGACGATTTCCTCTACATCATTCTACTAATGCCTGCATGTTGTTAAGGTACTGCGTGGTATTTACCAACATCAGGGCTTAAAGGGATTCAGATAATTGCAATTAAAGGGGCCAGAGTCATTGAGAGAGTTAATTTTTCAACGCTGACATCAAACAGAGTTATGATTTGGCACCGCCTTTTTTAATGACCTAGTGATCCAACGAATCCATTAACGTGTAAACAACTAAATATTTAAAAAATAGAAATATCAGGTTGGAACAATTTAACACTCTTTGCGATATTCAAGAGTTGATAAAGGAATACGAGCTTATATTAATGCGTCCGACGCCATATCTAAGCCACCCAACCCTATATCGGCGTCGTGACGCAGCAAAGGATGATTTAATTATCAAAGGCGTCCGCGTAAAAGATTGGTTTTTATCGGAAGACCACAAATAGGGTTGTCTTTTTAATCCACATATAAAAATTTGAAAAGCGTTTATAAATTAAAAGAACGCTATAACACCTCAAGGGCTATAAATATTTATTGGGTCTTGGAAAAAGCGGATATCCCGGATGGCTTTAAGTTTGTGGAAGATATAATGAAACCCAGTCATTATTTTTTAACGGTGACTGAAGCCATGCTTTTATCTACCCTTATTACTAAGCTTAAGCTGCTTTCTAAAAGAATGACCGTGATTAAATATGGAAGTAAAGTATTATGATATTATTTAGATACCCTGAAGAACGAGATATAGTTTTCTATTATTCTGGAAAATTAACCGTGACGCGTGTTTTTTTGCGGATGAAGATTTTCAGTTCTACAAAGAAGTGTTGGGTGAAGGCTTGGCACGTTATGGTGCGCAGCTGCACGCCTATTGCCTGATGACCAATCATGTTCACTTGCTATTAACACCTCTCGCCGTCGATAGTATTCCCCGAATATTGCAACACCTCGGACGCATGTACGTTCGATATATCAATAAAACATACCGTCGCAGCGGCACTTTATGGGAACGATTTTTGCTCCTGCAAAATCGTCATACATTACATCCTGTAAATAAGGGGCGTTACAAGGCGAGTTTGATTGATGCTAAAAAATATCTGCTCGCTTGTTACCGGTACATTGAGTTAAATCCGGCAACGGCGGCGATGGTTGAAAAGCCGGAAGAATATCGCTGGAGTAGTTTTCACTTTAATGCAGTAGGAACTTCCGATCCTTTAGTTACGCCGCATGCTGTGTATTTTGCCCTGGCCAATGATGATTCATTACGCCAATATTATTACCGCGAATTATTTCAAGTTAATTTATCGGAGCATAATGTGCATTCCATTCGCGCGTGTCTTACCGCTAATCAAGTATTGGGCGCAGGAAAATTTAAAGAACAAATAGAGGCGACGTTAAATCGAAAGTTAGGATACGTGCAACGCGGTAGGCCAGTATATAAGGAAGTTATCTGTTAGCTATGTCTTATATCATGTAATATGTTGGCCGCGTAATGCACAGATATTTCATTTCACGATAATGCTTATTGCATTGTCTTTTAAAATTAACATCATAGGATTTAACATGAAAACTAAAGGGTTTATAGGAGCTTGCTGTTTGGCTGCGACAGTATTCGCAAGCGGAATAGTATCGGCAAATAGTTCAAATGCAGTATCGTTAAGAGCAAGTAAATCATCTCTATCCTCACCTAGCTCTTATAGCTATAGCTCTAAACAGATATCGAGCGCTAGCCAATCTTCCAAAAATAATAAATCCGTGAAATCAAGCTCATCAATTCCTGGTTGTGCTTATGTAACAGGTGGTGTTTTTATTGATTCTATCTGCTCGCCTTGGCGCAACCCATCTATTTTTGAAATGAATTCCGTCACTTTTGCCAGTCGTGAAATTACCGACACTAATATCGGTGAAGGTTTGTCCTATAGTATTGTTGATACCGGCGATGCAGCACACCATCAAGTGCTGGACATTCATTATGCGAATCAAACTATCGTTAACGGTGTTGTGCATATTTTCGCACCTGTATCCGCCACGAATAGCGTAGATCTTAGTGAATATGCCACAGGAAAATTAATTTTTGACATCAATGTGATCAATGAAGGCACGGCGAAACCGGATATAGAATTTAATATTGAATGCGGCTGGCCGTGCGGAAGCACTCCTCTCATTATTAGACCCGTCGCGCTTAACCAATGGCAAACTGTAGAAGTATCTGTTGCAGAAATGATAAAGCGTGGATTAGATATTACTAAAGTTGCTACCGGATTTATGATTTTACCAACCTGGGGCAAGCAGGCAAATGCACACTACCAAATAGACAATATTCGTTGGGTGAAAGGCCGTGTTGTGAAGCCAAAGAAAACGGTTTGTTATGCAAATTATTTAGATTCTCCGTGGATAGCGGGTGTGCAAGGTAACGGAGCAATTTCACTAACATCGGATAGTCATGTTGATCAATTCAAAATCCGAACGTTAACTACAAGTATCAACCCCTTTGCTACGCTTAGCCTGGACTGGTCTTCTATTAGAGGCCGCTGGACTTACTCTTTATCTGAAGCCATGAGTTATTCAACAGGCCAATTGTTAGAGCCGTCAACATTATCTGCATGTTCTGGTGATGGGGTATTGTCATTGGAAGTGTACGTTCCAAAAAGTTATGTGGACGATGGTAAGTTAAAATTTAGCCTGCATTTTATGGATAAAAATCATAACGTTTATGAGATACCCCACAGCAAATATTCAATTGCCAGATTTAAAGCCGATAGTTGGAATAAAATTTCTGTGAAATTATCTGCGCTTACTAAGCATGATGATTTAATGTATGTAGGCTTAAGTTTTGATTCAACGTTTATCAATCCTGCGATAAAAGACGTTTTAAAAATTGATAATATTGTTATTACTCAAAAAATTGAAAGTTCCAGCTCAAGCTCCACTTCGAGCTTTGTAAGTTCAAAATCAAATTCGAGCATAAAAAGAACGTCGAGTGCAAGTAAAACTTCAAGCGCCAGTATCAGTTCGGTATATATTTCAAGCAGTAAATCCAGCGTAAAATCTTCTAGCTATCGCTCAACAGCTAGCTCTAGTGTTGCAACGTCTCCCGTCATTATTCAAGACGTATTTACGGATCAATTAGATCCAACTTGGAAAGAACTGAGTGCATGGGAAACTACGAAAGATCGCTCATTCAGTGCAGAGTATTCTGATGGAACACAAGCACAATTAGTTCATTGGGCAGTTGTTCCTTCTGCAGATCAAGGGCACGGCAATGTTATTGATGTCCAGTTCACCGATAATACAAACTACAACGGGTTATTTCACATAACAGCGATTGCTAGCAGTGGCGTAAACTTGAGTGAATTCGCTACAGGTAAACTTGTGTTTGATATCAAGCTTTTAAATGCGGGGAATTTGTCACCGGCATTAAGCGTAATGGCCGACTGCGGATACCCCTGCACTAGCCACGCATTTCCATTGACGATACCAAACACCAATCAATGGGTTACTCAAGAAATCGCCATCGCCGATTTGATATACGGCGGATTGGATATTAGTAAAGTTAATACCGTTTTCCAAATTTTACCCAGTTGGGATAAACAAACAGGAGTGAATTTTCAGTTGGATAATATTCGTTGGGAAAAAGGTAGTACCACGGCCCCCGTTATTCCAGCATCTTGCTATAAACAACCTTTTGAAACATGGGGTCTCGCATTTCATTTCGATTGGTTAAACGGCTCACCGGCGGTTATTAGCAACGCACTAACGCAAATTATTGCACAAACAAACATAACACCTAACTGGTCAAGCTCCGTTGATAAGTTCGGCTATGCACCTGTCGTTGATAACACATTTTCAGCATGTGCTTTTGCGAATGCTACTCTTTCTGCTCAAATATATTTAGCTAAAAGCTATGTTGATGATGGCAATATGCAACTCGGATTTTATTACGAGGACTCTAATCAGCGACGAGCTTATTTTGCGCCAGTTTCAGCAGCTGCTTTAAAAGCAAATGATTGGACAACGATCAGTACAAATTTGTCACCTTATAACGGTTTTGCACCGTTCGTTTCTGTGGACTCAGCTTTCGATACGAATAGCATTACTAATATAGGAATATATTTTGATGCGAACGGAAAATCTACAAATGTTATTGGCGAAATTAGTGTAGATAATATTGCAATTATTGAAAAATAACCGCGCAAAATCTTTGTTAATACATAAACATATTTGCGCTTAAAAGAAATATTAAAGCCCCAGAACTGATTAGGTTCCTGGGGCTTTTTTTATGAATCAAAACCATTCCATCAAAAACCATTCTTAACAGTAATGAGCCATTGTAGTTTTTCAATGTCGTTGCTGCCGTCGAGTGGGGCAGCAATATCCACGTGTAAAATGTTGTGCGTGCCTTCTTCACGATTGCCTGTGCGTGTTCCAGAAAAGCGCAAGCCAATACCAACATCGCGCAACCAACCTTGTTGATCTTGCGGAATAGCACTTGTGCCAATTACACGACCTTGATCATAAAAAATGGCAGCACCTAAGTGAAACAGTGAGAGCCACTCCCTCTGGCCAAAGAATCGTTGTTCAATCGTTAGCAGTTGTAATTTATCACCAGCTTGATAACGGATTGGATAGCCTCGTAATCCAGTATCACCACCTAGCTCTAAGGGTAAATCTGTAAACAGACGAACACCATTTGCAGTAGATGCTTTAACAAAAAATTGCGAATGCTTAAAATTTTGCCAGTGATAAGACACGCTGCCTTGAATAATATTATTGTAAATATAGTCGCTGTTGTAGAACCCACTGCTGCTGGTGCTAGCGAGTAACAATTGTTGCGCGGAGATTTTTAAGCCTTGTGAAT
>JANPKH010000295.1:0-1741 GCA_031425935.1 Gammaproteobacteria bacterium
GCTCGGTGCCGAGCTCTTCCTGTCGCGCGTCTCGATCATCGGTTCGCTGGTCGGCGCGATCCTGTTCCTGTATGGCTGGAAGATGCTCCGCGAGCTGCAGTTCCCGCGGGCGTTTTTGCTGTTGATGATTCCGTTGCCGGCCATCATTTTCAACAAGATTGCATTTCCTCTCCAGTTGCTCGCGTCGAATGTCGGGGAATACAGCATTTCATCGATGAACATCCCGATCCTGCGCGAAGGGAATGTTCTGATTCTCGCCAATGCGACGCTCGAGGTCGCTGAGGCCTGCAGTGGGATTCGTTCGCTGGTGTCGCTGTTCACGCTCGGTCTGGTGTTCGGATACTTTGTCGATCCCCGCACCTGGGTGCGGGCGGTGATCGCTCTATCGGCGATCCCCATGGCCATCCTTACGAATGGGATGCGCGTGGCGGGCGCCGGCGTGGCTGCTCACAATTACGGACCAGCAGGAGCTGAAGGCTTGTTTCACGACGTTTCAGGATGGCTGGTCTTCATCGTCGCATTCCTGATGATGTTGGCGTTGCAGCGTGTGCTACAGCGGTTCGTGCCGCCAACGCCCCGCGTACCGGAGCCGATTACCGTATGAGAAGTCCACTTTCTCGAGCCATTGCGATCTGCGCGCTCATGGGCGCGGCGACAATTTTCATTGCCAACGCGAGGAAGGCCGAGGTTCCGGTTGAACGGATGGCCTTCGAATCGTTCCCCATGGAAATTGACGGCTGGCGGGCTGTTAACGATCCACCCCTCGACCCCGCGGTGCTGAAAGTGCTCGGCACCGATGATTACTTGTCGCGTGTTTATTACCGGCCCGATCGTTCCGCCGTCGGTCTTTTCATTGGCTTCTTCGCCAGCCAGCGGCAGGGGGACACCATTCACTCACCGCTGAATTGCCTGCCTGGCTCAGGGTGGGAAGCGGTTTCCCAAGGTCGTTTGGTCATTCCTGCGGTGGCCGGCTCGGCCCGCGATATCGAGATCAACCGCTACGTCGTCCAAAAAGGGCTCGAGCGTCAGATGGTGCTGTACTGGTATCAGAGCCATGGGCGCGTCATCGCCAGTGAGTACACCAGTCGATTCATGTTGATCAATGACGCCGTTCGGATGAATCGGACCGACGGCTCGATGGTCCGCGTGATTGCCCCGATTCCTCAGGAAGCTGACGGCGCCGCGGCCGAGGCTCTTGCCGTCACCTTCGTGCATAGTTTGTTTCCCCGACTCAGCGGGTATTTGCCTTCTTAGATGTAGCAGTTCCGCACTCCGCAGTACTCTTTAGCCCTACTCCAAACCCCAATTCGTGTGGATTTTAATCGCCCTAATCGCGGACTACTAAGATCCAGTTCATCGGCGTTGCTTGTAAATCAACGAAATTCCACGATTATCTTAGTATTCTGCAGACTTCGAGGTGGCAGACGCCTTGCTATAGAAGTGGATGTCGACCTGAGCACATCAGCGCGGGACCGACGGAGCAGAGACGATAGTTGGAGGATTAGGGAATGTTGAAACGATTGAAAATGTTTGGAATCGCAGCCATTGCGACGGTGGCGATGGCGGCGACAGCAAGCGCGGCGCCAGTCATAGACTTCAGCACTGGCCTCGCTGGCTCAGGTGGCAACATAACTCAGGTTGGGGCGAACCTGATCGGCACAAACATCGCGATTGGGGCGGTCACCTTCGCCGGCGGCACGCCGTTGAACAATGGGCTAGTGAGCACGATCACGGGCACTGC
>JANPKH010000296.1:0-7977 GCA_031425935.1 Gammaproteobacteria bacterium
GTAAGGTCAGGGAAGACAAAATAATTATTCACGTTTAATAACTTTATTAAAGTTTCTGGGCTAGAGGCTACGCCAAGATCATCAGCTTTGTCCGCATGCAAAATTTCCAACTGGACATAAGCACGTTTATTGCCACGCATAACTGAATATAATTCAATATAAATAGGTGTTTCATTGATATTGCTAATTTCGTAAGCTGCGTAAAATTGGTGTTGATCAAGGCCGTAAAGCTGAATTATTTTGAAATGATTGTTGGCCCAACTATTACTTGTACCACAGTCACGCGCCTTACAGTGAAAAAGCTCGCGCACATTATATTTATCCAGTTGTTCTTTATAAAAACTAAAACCATTTTCAGCATTGTGGTCAGCTGGCAACTCGAGTGTGATGCGCTCCAGTGTACCGCTTAGGTGTTGAGATCTATCGACTAGCCAATTGCCATCTACTTTTTTATAAATATCTAGCGCCAACAAATAGTCACTCGTCGTAGACTTGCTATGATCAACTTCACGAGAATTAGGATAAGCCTGTAACTTTAAATCGACCAACGATAAAGCGCTATTGGGTAGAAGCATCATTAAAAACAGACATATCGATGATAAAAACTTCATTATGATCTCATTGCGAAAAATTCATTAAATGCAACGGCAACTGCGTCTGACCCTTGCTCCATATGCAGATGATGAGTACCGGGAAAAATATGGAGATCTATTTGCGGAAAATTTTTAAGATGGGTCGTGTACGACGGAAAAAATTTTGGCATTCCATCAGTAGCCATAATTAACTTGATGGGTGCTTTTATCTCCGCAATAAAGGCAGCCATTTGCTCAGGAAGATATTTAACCGCCGATGGCGCTAGCAAACGCTGATCGGTACTCCAACAAAAACCACCTGCAATAGTTTTCAAACCACGCTCTGTTAATACTTTAGCGGCACCGTAACTTAAAGGAAACATTCCGCGTTCACGTGCGCCAATAGCACTGGCAAGATCAGGGTATAACGAAAGGGGTTTTTCTGATTGAGTTTTAACGCCTTTTATAGAAAGGGCTAACTGCTTAGGTGCATCCGCTGCGAGCATGGGCTCCGGCATCATCCCTTCAATTAGCGCCAAATGGGTAATACGTTTAGGAAAAGTGCCCGCTGCAATTGTCGCAATAATTCCTCCGCGCGAATGCCCAAGCAGAGCAAATTCTTGCCACCCTAATTGATCAGCAATAGCAAATATTTCTGCCACATCCTCCCAAATATTGTAAGGTGCAGCACCATGACGATGGCTGCTTTGGCCGTGACCCGCCATATCAATAGCAACCAAATGAATATTTTTTAATTTAGATGCGAGCGCTATAAAACTGGCAGAGTTATCAAGCCAGCCATGCAAAGCCAATACGGGCATTTGCCCTTTTTCACCCCACTCCTGCGCTGCAAAATGCAAACCATCAATGTCAAAAGTTAATTCTCTCGGCTCATGGTGATTCAATAAATTATTATTAACCATTTGCATGTCTCAACCAACGAAGTTTACCCATTTTTGCAGCAACTATTTCACAATCTACACACGCCAATGAACTCGTATTCATGGGGTGAAATCCGTCATAACTACCACACAACAAATCAATTACTTGCCCTACAAATGGCTGATGGCTTACCATTAAAATTGATTCAAGTTGTGTATTTTGCAATGTATTGAACAATACATACGGGTCAGCCTCCGGCACGATTAAATCTGTAGTTTTTAACACAGCATTAACACCTTGCAGCGTTAAAAAGTTATTCGCTATCTGTGCGGTTTGTTGCGCTCGAACTAGAGGGCTAACCCAAATTTCCTGCACTGATTTTAAATCGCTAGCTGAAAATTTTATGATAGTTGCAACATCAGCACGACCACTGGCTGTTAAATTACGCGCGTCATCTGTTGTTTTTTGTAGTTCCGCCTGACCGTGACGCAAAATATAGAGTTGCATTTTATTTTTCCAACGAGTTATTTTTCCAATGGGTCTTTTATTATCGGCCAATCGGAAAATGGAAATGGCTTTTCTTCGCTGTTATAACTGAGAAATTTTAGCGTGTGAAAAATATAGGCAGAAAGTGAATAGCCAAATTTTCGCAAATTAATATTATCCTCACCCGTGAATAATGAAAAAAGAAATTGTGCAATTACCAAAACCCACATAACAATACTTGCAAGTTGTAAAAGGGCAGCAAATATCAACATAAAAACAAGACGCAACCAATGTTTGCTTGATTTTAAATTAGAAGTAAGTATTTCATTATTCATTGCTAGCCCCCCATATAATCTACATCAGTATTCTGCTCGCCTAACATTAAGCTACGCGCCACTTCGGCAATCGATTTTTGCTCAAACAGTACGCCATAAAGACCAGCGACTAACGGCATATAAACACCCATTTCGTCCGATTTTTTCTTCACCTGCTTGAGCGTATTGACGCCTTCAGCAACCTGGCCCAAGTTAGCAACAATTTCGTCAAGCGGTTTGCCCTGCCCTAATGCAAACCCAACCTGGTAATTACGGCTTAAATTAGAAGTACAGGTTAATATTAAGTCGCCAACGCCTGCCAAACCTAGAAAAGTCATGGGATTGGCTCCCATAATCTGGGCAAAACGCCCCATTTCAGCAAGACTACGTGTTAACAACATAGCTTGAGTATTTTGTCCGGCACCTAAGGCAGCAGCCATACCACAAATAATAGCGTAAATATTTTTTAGCGCGCCGCCTAGTTCAACTCCATAGCGATCGTTGTTGGCATAAACCCGAAATGTTTCCGAACACAGTGTTTTCTGCACACAACTGATAACTCGATTATCTTCACTAGCAATCACACTACCGGTTTGTTGTTGTCGCACAATTTCTTTCGCAAAGTTAGGGCCACTTAATACCCCGATAGAATGATGGGGCAGCTCCTGTTCCAGAATTTGGCTCATTAAGGTAAAACCTAAAGGTTCAATTCCCTTGGCGGTGCTTACTACTATGGCATCGGGGCGTAGCAACGAGCTAATGCTCCGCGTAACGGCACGAAACGAGTGGCTTGGAATCGATACAAATACTAAATCGCTCTCACTTATAGCAGTCTTCAATTCCGAAGTAATGATGAGGTTATCAGCCAAACGATAACCAGGAAGATAATGAATATTCTCTCGTGCGAGTTCGCAAGCAGCCGCACGCTCAGCTGAACGCATCCAAAGGTAAGTTTTATGTTGATTGTAACTAATAATATTTGCAATCGCCGTGCCGAAACTTCCACCACCTAATACGGCGACAGTTAAACGTGAAGTCATAATAAAAAACCTAACTAAAAGTGAATAAAAATTTAATTTTTTTGTAGCTTTTAAATGCAAAATGATTACACAAAATCAAAATTGTAACTTTATTGCACAATTTTCTTCATCAAAAAATTGTCCACATTTTCTGTGGATAACTTGGTGGATAGATTTTGGGAAACAGGAGCTAAGCCTTATTAAATCTGATAGCGCGTTAAATTGGTTATTTTTTAATCTCAACATTTATTCCTTTATTTTTCAATTAGTTAGGCTGTTTTACAAGTGTTAAATTAACTTTTTTGTTTTCGAATTTACTTTTGTACTTAGCATTCTAATAATGCATCGCAGATGTGCATAAGAAAGACGGACGATTATTACCGGAATTCCTTTGGAGAAATAAAGTTTAATAATGCAAGATAATTTACAGTTTATTTTTTTATGGATATTTTTTGCTTGATATTTACTTAAGATGAGCATCTTAAATCTCATGTGCCCATAAAATGGCCATATTTGCCATCTGCATAGAGCAGAGGAGCAAAAGCAATTTCACCTATTTGCACACTATTGATGCGCGCTATGACTATTTGGTGGGTGCCATAACTAATGAACATATCAGTTTCGCAGTAAAATACAGCTTGTGCATCTGCTAAATAGGGAAATGCCAAATTTTGCTTCCAGTCGCCCAAACTAAATCTATCCCGGCCTGGCTCTCGTCCCGCGCATAAATTAGATATATCTTGATGTCCTTCTCCTAATACATTGACTGCAAATACACTCCCCGGGGTCGAGAAGTACTCTTGCTGAGAAACCATTTTATTGATGCATACAAGTAAAGATGCTGGATTATCCGAAACCGAGGTAACTGAAGATGCCGTCATTGCAAAACCTTCACCTTTGATACGGGCAGAAATTAAACAAACGCCAGAAGCCAAACGCCGCATCCCTAATCTCATCGCCTCACTGACTGACTTGTCGGACATAAAAACCTCGATTCCATAAACTGAAGCACTCATTTTGAACAGAGAGATGCATTGAAACAAGTAAAACTATTCATTCAGGTTATTAACCGTACAACTTAATGATAAAACTAATTGGCGCCTTGAATAAAACAACTAAAAGCTTATTGCAAAACCACAAAAAGTTTCTTGCGGAGCGATGAACAACTGTAAGTACAACAGCTAAGCCCTCGAATAAATTGAATCTTTTACATTTTTACGTTGACGTGCCGGATGCCCGTGGATATCATGCGCACCACTTGAAATGCAGAGCATCTCGAGGTTTCGGAGTGTAGCGCAGCCCGGTAGCGCGTCTGCTTTGGGAGCAGAATGTCGGGGGTTCGAATCCCTCCACTCCGACCATTTTCAAGTAACCTTTGTGTTCACTCCAGTACGGCGCCCGTAGCTCAGCTGGATAGAGCACCCGCCTTCTAAGCGGGTGGTCGCAGGTTCGAGCCCTGCCGGGCGCACCATTCAGGGCTACTTCATCGCCCACTTCAAAAAGTTTTAAACGCTACGGTGGCTGTAGCTCAGTCGGTAGAGCCCTGGATTGTGATTCCAGTGGTCGTGGGTTCGATCCCCATCAGCCACCCCATTATTCAAGTATTCGCGTCATGCATTTCAGCGTTACATCCCAACTTTAATAACGCCTCGGCTTTAATGACGCATCAACTTTAATAACTTAGTTAAATTTTCCCTCCTTATTGTTTAACGCTTGTTGTTTAAGGCTTGGATACATTCACCTCCTGTGTAAAAATGCCATCCACTTTATTTTCTGCTTGGAGCCTCCCCCGTGACCAACACTATTCCTAACACTGCTTTTGTACTTGATGGCAAAGCCATCGCCGCAAAAACTGAACAAGAATTAACACTTCGGGTAGCGTCATTAAAACAACGCACTGGCCAAACTCCAATCTTAGCGACCATCTTAGTAGGCGATGACCCGGCGTCGGCAACTTACGTAAAAATGAAGGGCAATGCGTGTACACGAGTGGGAATGGATTCGTTAAAAATCGAAATGTCTTCAACAACAACAACAGCTGAATTGCTCGCAAAAATTGAAGAATTAAATAACAATCCAAACGTCCATGGCATTCTTTTACAGCATCCAGTGCCAGAACAAATTGATGAGCGTTTGTGTTTTGATGCTATTAGCGTAACAAAAGATGTTGACGGCGTAACCTGCTTAGGTTTTGGTCGCATGAGCATGGGCGAAGAAGCTTATGGCTGCGCAACTCCTAAAGGAATTATGCGCTTGTTAGAGGCTTATAATATTGAGCTCAGCGGTAAGCACGCCGTTGTTGTTGGCCGCAGCCCTATACTCGGCAAACCTATGGCACTCATGTTATTAAACGCAAACGCTACAGTAACTATTTGCCACTCACGCACCAAAAATTTACCCGAGCTCATAAAACAAGCGGATATTATTGTTGGCGCTGTAGGTAAACCAGAATTTATTAAAGCAGAGTGGATTAAAGATGGCGCGATTGTTGTTGATGCCGGCTATCATCCCGGTGGTGTAGGCGATATCGAATTAGCACCCTTACTGAATCGTGTCGCCGCTTATACGCCCGTACCCGGCGGCGTTGGCCCAATGACTATCAATACATTAATTTATCAAACGGTTGACTCTGGTGAGAAAAAATTAAACCTCAACTGAATCCGTAACATTAATCTTGCCTAAAGAAAAAGTAAGAATAAAAGCAAGAATAAAAACAAAGATAAAAAACAGGTGCTTATTAGCGCCTGTTTTTTTTAATATAAATCTCATTCAGTAAAAATTAACTATGCGCATCGATAAATTTATCGGCAATAATTCCAGCTTAAGTCGCACACTGATTCACGTAGCGATAAAAAGGGGACTGGTAACACGCAACGGCGAAGTGATCAACAAAACTAATGCTAGCATGGAAGCTAACGACGTAATTACATTGCGCGAAGAAATAATTACAGCCATCCAAACACGCTATATTATGTTGCACAAGCCAACAGGTTATGTTTGCGCCAATACCGATAGCGAACACCCAACGGTGTTGGATTTAATCGATATGCCGCGAAAAGAAAGCCTACAAATCGCAGGGCGCCTGGATTTAGACACCACTGGTTTAGTATTACTCACAGACGATGGGCAGTGGAATCACTTACTAACCTCGCCTAAAAAGGCATGTTACAAATCTTATCTAGTCACTACCGCTGACCCCATTAATAACACTATTGCTGCAACTTTTGTTGAAGGCATTATATTGCATGGCGAAACCAAATTGACACTACCTGCAACATTAACACTTATCAATTCGCATCAGGCACGACTAGAAATTCAAGAAGGAAAATATCACCAAGTGAAACGAATGTTTGCCGCTGTTGGCAATAATGTGGTGGCTTTACATCGCGAACGCATTGGGAATATTCTACTTGACACCCAACTGGCCCCTGGCGAATATCGCCATTTAACTGACATTGAAATTTCCAGTTTTCGCTAACAGGTTGTAGCAATGATCGATCTTCCAAGCCAATGGATCACACAAAAAATTCAACACTGCACTCAAGGCAATAACTTGTGGTGCTGCGATGAAAATGCTTTACATCAAATAACAGATACACATCTCTGGCCACACAAACCACTATTTATTAGCAACCGCTACGATATAGCCCAACATGCAAAAAAATTAGGGTTTGAAAGTCATTTTAATGACTTTGATCTTAGCGGTATTTTGGATAATAGTGTTGATCATTTTTTTTATCGCATATCTAAAGAAAAAGCCGTTGTTCATCATCTTATCAACGAAGCATTAAGGATACTCAAACCGCAAGGCATATTGTATTTAAGCGGACAAAAAAACGAAGGAATAAAAACCTACATCGAGAAAGCTAGCATACTACTGGGCAGTGAAAAAAAAATTCAGAAAGAGGGTCAACATTACTCTAGCCAAGTGCATAAAAACCAAAATCCTCTCGCATTATCCAATACATTTCTAGACGATCACAATTACGCCGAGCTTCGTGCGTGCATCAGCTTTTATGAACAAGCTATTTACAGTAAACCAGGCCAGTTCGGTTGGAATAAAATCGATCATGGCAGTGAATTTTTAATCACGGAAATACACAAAATATTTACCGACCGACCTGTCAACATCGAACGTTGTTTAGATCTGGGGTGCGGCTACGGCTTGCTAAGTATCGCCAGTAAACATCTACCGATTAAAGAACGCGTATTAACTGATAACAACGCCGCAGCGCTGATTAGCGCTCGCCATAATTGTAAACACCTTGGATTAAATGCGGAAATTGTTACCAGCGATGCTGGCAATACTATTAACGGTAAATTTGATTTGATTTTGTGCAACCCACCCTTTCATCAAGGCTTCAATATAGATGGCGATTTAACCGATAAATTTTTATTCAGCACAAAACAATTACTCGCTTCTTCAGGTGTCGCATACTTTGTTGTAAATCAATTTATTCCTTTAGAAAAAAAAGCGCAGCCACACTTTAAAGTTGTCAAGGTTATTGCACAGAATAAAAGTTTTAAAGCCATAGAGTTACGCCACAATTTGTCATAATCAACCGAGTGAACACAGCGAATACTGCTTGTGGATTTAATAACCAACCGACTCTGTTTGAACGATTTTTTTAACCCAAAGGGTTGACCAACCATACCCTCACCTATATGATGCGCACCTCTTCCGAAGAGGAAGTTACCGTTCCG
>JANPKH010000297.1:0-10250 GCA_031425935.1 Gammaproteobacteria bacterium
AGACAATTTACCCACCTGGCGGCCCCCAATATAGGTGATGGGGTTAGGGTAAAAGGGCCCAATGACGAGGCATTTCTTAATCTTCAAATTTATCCAAAAACTGGAGATGCGGTAATCATTCAGGGGAATAAAACCCCAGAGGGGAACTATACCTCTCATATTTTTATAGTTCTAGATGAGGGTATCTGGGATCCCAAGATCAAGGGGAAGGGCAAATGGCGAGTTGCCGAGACAGGGCAAGGACTTTCTGATAAAGAGAAAAAGATTGTTGGTGGGCGGAGTGGGCATATCGCTACACGCAAAGTCGAATTTAAAGGTGGACGTTGGTGGGTAAGCGCAGGGGATATGGCGGCAACTAAATGGATGATAGGTTGGTTCAATATCGATAATCTCGATTTCGGACCCCCACTCAAAAGCCATGAGTATTTGAGCTCGTTTGTTGCTAACTCCGTGGACCCTGCCGTAGACCAGTTAATCGGCCGCTGGGAGATAAGCTCCAGTAATGGCGAAAAGTGGATCTACTTCTTCTACAAGGGCTTTCGTTGCTTTTATGCGAAGGCTGCGGCTCCTGGGCAGTTCAAGGGTGCAGGGCATTGGCTCCCGAAGGGTGATGGGTACATTATCCATTGGGATTTGTATGCGGCGGAGACCATTAATAATGTGAAGGGGAACGCGAGTTCGGGCACGGCGTCGGGTAAGGATTCCTTTGGACCTTTCACAGCGAAGAAAACTTCACCCGGGCAAATGTATAACTTCACGTCAACTATCGGAGTACGTTAGCTTATTTGGTAGTCAGGCCACGCGATGTCAGCTGCAGGATTTTGTCCATCGGGTGCGCTGCAGTAATCGAGTGGGTAACCAATATTAAAATCGCGTTTGATTTTTTTACTTGCTCGCGCAATAACCTTAATACTTGTAATGCACTCTCTTCATCCAAGTTGCCGGTGGGTTCATCGGCAAGTACCAGCGCGGGATGATGCACCAGCGCGCGCGCCACAGCGACGCGCTGCATCTCGCCACCAGACAACTCGCGAGGAAAACTTTGCGCGCGATCCCCTAAACCCACCGCAGTTAATAATTCAGTGACCCGTGACTGCGACGTCGTTTCAGTTACACCATTCAATGCCAAGGGAAGTCCGACATTTCCAGCCACAGTCATATGTGGCAGCAGATGAAACGCTTGGAACACAAAGCCAATTCGTGCGCGCCGAAATAACGTGCGGCTATGTTCGTCCATGTTGGTGAGCGACGTGTTTTCTATCGAGATTTCGCCCGCATCGGGTGTATCCAAGCCGGCAATGAGGTTAAGCAACGTCGATTTACCGACACCCGAATCGCCCATAATGGCAACGCAATCGCCGGGTAAAAGACTGAGAGAAACATCGCTTAATACACGACGAGTCGTTGCTGCTGAGTAAGCTTTGCAAAGGTTTTTGATCGTTAACATGGAGCGGCTTCACTACGGATTGGATGGGTATTGTATGCCTATTGGCGATTTTATGGACCAGGCCTGCTAAAGCTCACATCATTAAAAAAATTACGCTTCTCGGTTATTGGGAGTCGATTGAAAGACGTGCTTATTTAATGCATTATTTTGTTATGGTCAATTTGACAATAAATTAAGGCGCATGTAATCTACCGGGCATACAACAAATATGCGATTAACACTTTGCCGCATTTGTCGAGCAAGGTTAGTTAAAGGAAAGGATCGTTAAAGCCAAGATTAGTACGTCAAAGCCCAGATTAGTAAATGTTACGCAGCAAAAAAACAATTTCTAAAATAACAGTTTTCAGTCCGATAATTTCCAATGCAGTAATTTTCAATACAGTAAATCAGTGCAGTAATTTTAAGTTTAATAGCAAAGTTTACACACTGAAATGCTATGGGTGCGCCTGAACAGCGCAGTCAACGAACAACTTTTTTGTGGTGCTGGAGCCTCAAGACCCTTAGAGCACCTTTTAGGTGCTCCGTTTTTTTCGCAAATGCGCGTTACTTTGTACAGTCGCCAAATACGATTAAGTTCGCGCAGGATATTTCTATAAAAAAATATCTTCACTAAAAATAGTCCGTTACAGAACTCAGCTTTTTTCATCATAAAAGCGGCAATTTGACCGGTTCCAATTTGACACGTTTGTATTTATTATAGTAATAATGACTATATGTTGCGATACAATAGGGTCCAGAAAACACTTAGAAAGGTTAAGAGGGCAGAGACAGAAAGAACTTTGAATATCCTTCCGTAGAAGAAGGTATTGAGGTAGCAAGGATACAAATTGTCCGCAGGGTTCAAGCTGTATCAATGCTTCTTGTAAGCACCAACCGTAGGTTTACAAGAAACGTTAAGGCCGTTAATCAACGGTTTTTAATCTTATAACAACCACTGGAGGTATAGTTTTATGCTTAAAATTTTACAAAAAAAATTCAGAGTAAAACCCTTAACAGCAGCAATAGCATCCATTATTTCTTTAACTGCAGGCTCAATGGCTTTTGCTCAAGAAGAGACAGAAGAAATTGTCGTCACGGGTATCAAGGCAAGTTTGCAAGCTGCCATGGATATCAAACGCGATTCCGCCGGTGTGGTTGATGCTATTTCCGCGGAAGACATGGGTAAGTTCCCGGATACTAACCTCGCAGAATCTCTACAACGTATCACTGGTGTTTCTATTGATCGTACTAACGGTGAAGGTTCTCAGATTACAGTTCGAGGCTTTGGGCCTGATTACAATATGGTGACCTTGAACGGAAGAACACTTCCAACCGGTAGCGCCTATGGTGGCAGCTCAGGTGCTGACGCATCAACACGTGGCGGTAATTCAAGGGCGTTTGATTTCGCGAATCTTGCTTCTGAATCAGTCTCTGCAGTGGAAGTTTACAAAACGGGTAAGGCTAATATCGCCGCTGGCGGTATCGGAGCATCTGTAAATATAAAAACTGCACGTCCCTTGGATAATGCAGGCTTCAAAGCAACTATTGGCGGTAAGCTTGTTGCAGACACAACTAATCGTACAGGTGACGATATTACGCCTGAAGTTTCCGGTCTAGTGAGCTGGTCTGACGATTCTGAAATGTTTGGTGTGTCGCTAAGTGCTAGCTATCAAGAACGTGATTCTGGTTCCATAGGCGCTACGGTTAACGATTGGGTGGTTGGAGAGTGGGGTGTAGACGAAATATACGATAGACCTGCATCAGATGCCATTTTCCAGAACGCACCGGCAGCAGGACAGCTTTATTCTCGTCCTAAAGATGTCCGCTACGCGTTTTCTGATCAAGAGCGTGATCGCACAAATGCCCAACTTACTTTTCAATATAGGCCAATGGAAGATCTTACTGCCACATTGGACTATACATTTTCCCAGAAGAATATCACCGAGCATCGTGGAGAGGTGACCACTTGGGTGCAAAATGGGCAGAACTTACAGGCGGTTACATTTGACGATTCCGCAATTGCAACTCCAACAAGTATTGTTGAGAGCTACTTGCCTGGCGCAAAAGATATTGGTTTTTCGCAACAGTATCGCGCGCAAGAAGACACCATGGACTCGATTGGTTTGAATGTTAATTGGGCCGTTAATGATGATCTGTCGTTGGTAGTCGATATACATGATTCAACTTTGGAAAGCTTGCCCAGAGGGCCTGGACGCGCAGGTGAGTTGGATGTCGGTATTGGCGCTCCCATTAAAACAGGAGCAACTTGGCAATTTAGCGGCGCTGAGATACCTAACTGGACCAATGGCACTGATGACAGCATAACCAGCAATGGTAATGGTGTTTTGGATGAAGGTGATCTTAGTTCATCGGTTATGCGAGTGTTTTCAGCTGAACAAACATCTGATGTAACCCAGGCTAAAGTGGATGCTCAATGGAAGTTCGATGAGGGTCGTTTTGATTTTGGGCTTGAGCGCCGCGAAATGTCTTCCACCACCACAAATTACAACGGAAATAATGCTCAGGTATTAGGTGGTTGGGGTGCTTCAGCACCTGGTGAGTTCCCGGCTGGATCGTTTGATACATTTAACTTGCCTGGGGAGTTTGAAGACTACAGTACTGGGGATTCACCGGCGATTGGTTTCCGTGCAGATGCACGTGAATTGGCTAAATTCCTGGTAGACGAATATAGCGCTCAAAATGCTTATGTGGGTGTAGAAGACACTCAGCTTGCGAACATCCGTAATAGCAAAAGTACTGATACTGTCGAAGAGGATACTGATGCTGTTTACTTCCAATTATCAACTACTGGGAAACTGGGTGCGTTCGACGTTGACGTTCTGACGGGTCTTCGTTACGAAACTACTGATCAGGTTTCCATATCGGGTAGCCCGCTGCTCTCCTATTTTATCTGGTCATCAGATAACGATTTCTTTCAGGTCTACCCGAGTGGCAACGTAAAAGCAGTAGCTAATAATAGCTATGATGCATTGCTTCCCAACCTGGATGTTGCGGTCAAGTTAACCGACGATGTTGTAAGTAGATTTTCTTTCAGCAAAACGATCGCTAGGCCCTCATTGGGCAATCTAAGTGCTAGCGTTAGTGGCTACGGGATTGATGGCTCAACGTTGCTTTCAGCTGAGCCGGGAGCGAATGTGAGCAATCCAAATCTTGTTCCCTTAGAATCGACTAACTTTGATATATCCGTTGAGTGGTACTTCGATGACGCAAGTTATGTATCTGCCGGCGTCTTCGAAAAACGAGTCATTAACTTTATCGGGAATGAGGAAATTCAACGGACCATTGGTGATATTCGTGACCAAACTGCTGGTCCAAGAGCACAGGCAGCTTTTACTGCGCTGGAAGACCAAGGGTATGAAGTTGACTTGGGCAGGCTCTACACGATGATGGCAATTCTTCGCGATCCAGTTCAATTCCCGAATGGTGCTGATGATTTTGATGACTCTTTGGCGCAGCAAGATGCGTTGGGCGAAGATTGTACGACAGCGGGCTGCGATTTTATTCCTGATTCAAATGACCCTTTAATGATGTTTACTGTGGATAGCCCGGTTAACAACCGTGAAGCGAAGATTCATGGTGCTGAGATTGCTGGGCAGCATTTCTTCGGTGAAACCGGGTTTGGGGTTATGGCTAACTACACCATCGTTAGAGGTGATGTGAACTTCAACAACTTGAATGTCGATGCAAACCAATTCGCGTTGCTTGGCCTTAGTGATACGGCTAACTTTGTGTTGATGTATGACAACTATGGTATAGAGGCTCGACTTGCATACAACTGGCGCGACGAGTTCTTGAGTAGAACAGGTTGGGGTTCTGGTAACCCAGGTTATATTGAAGAACACAAACAAATTGATATGAATGTGACTTACCATGTTACTGACAGTTTGGATATATCGCTTGAAGGTATAAATATTACTGGAGAAGATCGTCGTGAGCATGCTCGCAACAAAAATATGATGATCGGCTTGGATGATTTGGGTGCTCGCTATCAAATAGGGGCTCGTTACAAATTCTAAGTATTATTTAAAGTTGTTGATGGTTAAAAGAGTCGCTTAGGCGGCTCTTTTTTGTTTAACTTACGGTTAAATCGTGCAGGCGTTGGTGGTATTAATATGCAAAAATTAGAAGTATTAAACAATATTACCCATGAACATTTGAAGGTGAGTGCAAAATTTGCAGCAGAGTTAGGTGACAATGTGGCAAGTACTCTCACATATGTCACGGAATTTTTAGATGTTCAAAAAGAATATCCGATATTGTGTCGTAAAAATCCGGAGACGAATGAGTATCAAGCAATTGTATTCTTTGGTCTGCAAAAAAATGAGAATTTATTTTTGACTGACGTAGATCCAGTAAACCAAAAATATTTAGGCTGGAAGGCAGAATATGTACCCGCAGTCATGGCTAGAGGCCCTTTTTCCATCGGTATTCATCGTGAAATTGTGAATGGATCAGCAATGCATAACCCGATGGTACATATTGATTTGAGCCATCCTAAAGCAAAATGCGAAGATGGACATGAGTTGTTTTTAGAAAATGGAGGGAATACTCCATACTTGAATCATATTTCAAAGACGCTAGAAATTATTAACGATGGCATTCACTTAACAAAATTAATGTTTGATGCTTTCACTAAATATCAGTTGTTGGAATCTGTTGTTCTAGACATACAATTTGAAAATCAAGATAAATTAAAAATCACTGGATTTGAAACAATAAATGCTGCCAAATTATCCCAGTTAAATGGAGAAGCACTTGAGGAGCTTAATAGATCAGGTTTTCTTCAGGCCGCTTATTTTATCGTTGCATCAATGTCTAATATCAGAAAACTGATTGACTTGAAAAACCGCAAGCTTTTAGCAGGAGATGATTGACTTTGAAAAAAACAAAGACTTTGCATGGGATTAATTCACATAATATTCCAAGAGATGTAATTAATTCTGCGGAGCCTGTTGTTTTTAAACAATTGATTGGTGATTGGCCTATGGTTCAAGCGGGGCGAGTTTCTGATCGAGCGTCAGTTGATTACCTGAAGTCATTTTATAATGGTAACACTACTATCGTATGTCAAATCCCTCCGGAAAATAAAGGCAGAATGTTTTACAACGAAAATTGTACTGAACTCAACTATGAAAGTTTTAAAGGGCGTATCGACGAAACTTTGGATGCGATTTTGGAAGGGATACATCAAATAAATAGCCCAGCGTATTACATTGCATCAAATATTATCAATACACATCTGCCAGGATTTAGCGATAAAAATAATATAGTAATTCCGAGGGATAAACATATTGATGCAATGGAAGAAAGAGTTAGCATATGGATCGGTGGAAAAACGACGGCTACTTGTCATTTTGATGCGCTGGATAATATTGCCTGCTGTGTTGCAGGTAAGCGTAGGTTTACACTTTTTCCTCCAGATCAAATAAGCAATCTTTACCCGGGACCGTTGGAGCCAACACCAGGTGGGCAAGTTGTTAGCTTAGTCGACTTTAAAAATCCCGACCTTCAAAAATTCCCTCGATTTCCAGATGCGCTTTTAACCGCCCAAGTCGTCGATTTAGAACCTGGGGACGCTTTATTTATTCCAAGTATGTGGTGGCATAATGTGGAGAGCTTAGAGCCTTACAATGTCTTAGTAAATTACTGGTGGGATGATGCCCCATCCTTTTTGACTTCTGGTATGAATGCGCTGTATATGGCGATGCTTGGAGTCAGAGATAAATCAGCGCACGAACGCGAAGGCTGGAAACACATTTTCAATCATTATATTTTTGATGGAAGTGAAAAATCTAGCTCCTTTATTCCGTTAGAGGCGAAAGGCTTTTTACATGTATTGGATAGGCTGGGTGCTAGAAAATTAAGAGCTTTACTTATGAATAAATTAAATCGTTGATCCCGAATAGAATGATGAATACACAAATGCCAAATAAAAAAATGAAGATAGTTATTGCTGGAGGTGGTACAGCTGGTTGGATTGCAGCGGCTGCGCTTTCACAGCAAATGGGCGAGATTCTTGATATTACGTTGGTGGAGTCCCAGGAAATAGGAACCATTGGTGTTGGCGAAGCTACCATCCCTCCCATGCGAACTTTTCATCGTTTATTAGGCATTAACGAGCAGGAGTTTATGCGTGCAACCAACGCTACTTTTAAACTCGGTATTCAATTTGAAAATTGGAAACTAATTGGCGAAAAATATTTCCATTCCTTTGGTGTCACTGGCAAGCAAACATTAATTACGGACTTCATCCACTTTTGGCTTAGAGGTCGAGAGTTGGGAATAGCAAAAGAGTTTGGCGATTATTGTCTTGAGTATAAAGCAGCGTTAAAAGATCGCTTTTCCATAAATGACCAAGCCAAATTAAATTATGCATTTCATCTTGATGCTGGGCGTTACGCCAGTTTTTTGAGAGCGCGCGCTGAAGCTCGCGGCGTAAAGCGAGTGGAAGGAAAAATCGCAGAAGTGCAGCAAAATCCGGAGTCAGGTTTTATTTCCTCACTCAAAATGGATTCAGGTCAAGAAATACAAGGAAATTTATTTTTAGATTGTACCGGTATGCGAGGCTTATTGATTGAGCAGACGTTGCACACAGGGTTCGAAGAGTGGGGGCATTGGTTACCCTGTGATAGCGCTATCGCAATCCAAACTGAATCTACTGGTCCTGCTCTGCCCTATACCAAATCGATTGCGCATCATGCCGGTTGGCGCTGGCAAATTCCTTTGCAACATAGAGTTGGAAATGGAATAGTTTTTTCTGACCAGCATTTGTCTAAGGATGAGGCAATCAATATGTTGCTGTCGAGCGTGGACGGAAAAGTGCTCACAGAGCCCAACGTAATAAAATTTAAAACGGGCAGACGCAAAAAATCTTGGAATAAAAACTGTATCGCAATGGGGCTTGCCTCCGGATTTTTGGAGCCGCTGGAGTCAACCAGTATTCATATGATCATGACAGCAGTAACCCGCTTGCTGCAGTTGTTTCCACATAGTGAAATCAAGCAGTCAACTGTTGACGAATACAACATGCAGGCAGAAAGTGAATTTCTAAGAATTAGAGATTTTATTGTATTGCACTACAAAGCGACGGAGCGCGATGACAGCCCGTTCTGGCGCTATTGCAAGGATATGGAAGTGCCTGATGATCTTAAGCATCGAATGACGATTTTTAAAGAATCTGGAAAATCTTTTCAAGTTGAAGGCGAATTATTTCGCTTAGATTCATGGACTCAAGTTATGCTTGGGCAGGGAATTATCCCCTCGTCATATCATCCCATTGTTGAGTTGATGTCGGAATCAGAGCTGCAACTTTTTTTGCAAACTATTGCAGCCGATGTTGATAAAAGTATCGCAGGCATGTCAACACATCAAGATTTTATTAATAAATACTGCGGCAAGATGTAATTTTAAAAACAGGCGAAAATAGGATGCGGGAGGTCGGAACATCCGAGATAGATGCTACAACATAACGGTAGCATGCTATTTTTAGGTAATGTAGTTTTATCGTACTGTTTACGGATCTATTGTTTGTGGGTTTATAAGGTATTGTTCATAACTTTTTGGCGCCTTGTCGGCGGCAGTATTTTTAAGATGAAATACTTTTCGCTGTGGTATCTTAGCAAATAAAATACTGGCTTTGTGACTTGCTAACCAAAGGCGTTCTACTGAACCATCGGCATAGGCAATTTTAAGTCCCGCATGGATACGTTTTTTCGCCAGTGTATTGGAGCTGTGTAGGTGAAAAAATAATGGCATTTTGTAATGGAGCAAAAAACTTTCGTCGTAATAAAGGTTGCCAATGTCTTCAAATTGTTGATATTCGTTAGGCAGTTCGTTAACACCTCTGCAAAAAAGATCGGCTCTTCCGCTCGCTACCATTTTAAAAAGTGAAGGAAATTCAGGTAATTCGATAACACGGAAGCCATTTTCGCGAAGGATGTTGCCATCAGACCAATTTAAGCCTTGAACGATGGAGTATTGGCGTAGGTCGGCAAGTGATTGTGCGGTTTTAATTTTTTCTTTTACCTGTGGGCTAACAAAACAGATACGCCAACCCAAAAGCCCTAAATCAACAGGAAAGTCGATGAACGTTAAATTTTCCGGCGGGCGATAGCGATCAGCATAGGTCAATACAACAACTAAATTAGGCACTTCATTTTTTATCAAAATTGTAAGTAGCCGCCTTGCGGTCAAAGTGGATGTGGTAACAAGGGGCGACAACCGGTAATCACCGTAAGTTTTGCGCGTTTTTTCAAGAGCGAGTTTAAGGAGTTCCACATTGTAACTTTCGGAATCCATGCCGTTTGAAAAATACGATACGACAAACTCGTCTTTTGCGTGAGTGCAAAGTGAAAAAGTGGCAAGCAA
Source organism: Gammaproteobacteria bacterium (assembly GCA_031425935.1). GTDB lineage: Bacteria > Pseudomonadota > Gammaproteobacteria > Pseudomonadales > Cellvibrionaceae > Cellvibrio. Next base: position 9,815 of record JANPKH010000297.1, read on the forward strand.
TAAAAAAAATAACTTACGCATTGTTTAATCTCTTTATTGGATAAATCTTGGAATTCAAGAATCCAGCTTCCAACATATCAATGTAATAGGCCTCAGAAACACCAAGATTGCTCCCCGTATATTTCACCACCATAGGATCGCCAACACTGTGCCCGCACAGACCATAAAACCGAAAAGCCAACTACGTAAACGCAGGACAGGCACCTCAAGAAGAGTTGCTTACATTATAGGTACTGTGGCGCACGTTTCATCATGCCGAGTTGTTACTAATATTTACAAAAAATGTTAATTAAAGAATATGGCGCTTGCTCTAATTTATAAGAGAAAGCACTGCGTAAAATATCGGTCCAATCAATTAATTGGCGCAAATATAAACCTTATTTGTAGATTTATTGTTTAATCAGTCGCTACTTTCAATAATAAAAATTAATTTTAA
>JANPKH010000298.1:0-3176 GCA_031425935.1 Gammaproteobacteria bacterium
GACACGGCACTGGGCGTTCCCACACCGTTGTAACCACCACCATTCACCACCCCATAGGTGCCCGAAGCCGGGAAGCCAGTGAGTGGGAGCGCGGTCGATCCGGTCTGGAACGTGTAGGTGCGGCCTGTGATACCGCCACTGCCACCAATGGCATCGGCGAACAGGATGGAGTGCAACCCGGTGGGTCCGAAAAGCACCACATCCAAGTCGTTCGGCCAGGTGTGCCCTAGGTTGGTCAACGTCACCGTGATGGAGGTCAGGCTTGTAGGCAGACCAGAGACGTTGATGGTAGAGGGATAGGGGGCGCCGTTCCCGCTCGCAGGGATCGTCACGGAGCCGCCGCTGAACGGGGAACTGCCTGTCTGCGTGGACACCACGTTCAACGCGCTGGTGCTACCGGAACAGATCGCCGCCGGTGTAGCCGTAAGTGAACTGATCACCGGTAGGGGGTTCATGGTCACGGCTACCGTGGCAGGCAGCGAAGTGCAACCCGCGGCCGTGGCCGTGAAGGTGTACGTTCCTGCTGCTGCGGCCGTAGCTGTGGTGATCACGGGATCCTCCAGCGTGCTCGTGAAGCCGCTCGGACCGCTCCAAGCATAGGTGGTACCGATGTTGGTGGTACCGTTCAAGCTCAAGTCCTGGCCCAAGCAACCGATACCAGCACTGGCTGAGGCCGTCGGTACAGGGTTCTGGATCACGTTGGTGTTGGCCGAGGCGGAACCGCCGCAGGCATCCGTGATCGTTACGCTCCACGTACCTGGGATACCCGCTGCGACCGTCGGGTTGGTGCCTGCAGCAACGCTGTTCGGATCCGTCCAAGCGTAGGTGTAGGGTCCACCACCACCGGTCGGTGTCGCTGTCAGGGTAACTGAACCAGCGCCGCAGAAGAACGGACTTGCCGGTGTGATGTTGGCCTGGCCGGCCGAGAGGGCCGGGTTGGCGGTCACCGATACTGTTGCAAAGCTGAAGCAGTTGGTTGCCGGATTGGTCGCCGTCACCGTGTAGGGGTAAGTGCCGGAAGGCACCGGTCCGAACACCGGATTGGCGATGTTCGCAGCGCTCAGGTTCGTAGCCGGGCTCCAGCTGATGTTGAAGCTGTTCGGGGTGAACCGGTAGGCATCGTTGGTCGCCGTCCAGTTCGCGGCGTTGCGACCCGGGACCGGCGTGGCCAATGTGCCACCTGGGCCTTCAACACCATTGGTCGTGATATCTCCTGCACCTGTGGTGACCGAGCCGATATGGGTCTCGATCGAACCATCTGCGTACAGGATGATCTGACCATTCAGCGTGCCTGTGGATCCAAAGCGTACCACGTTGTTCCAGCGCACTACCAAACGGTTTGGCGAGGTCATCGTGAAGTAGTCGATGTTGCCGCCCAGCGCCGTATTGTAGTCCTCCCATGCCAAGGCGACCACATTGTTCGGAGCAGCTGCATTGGGCAAGGCTTGGCCCGAGCAGCAACCCGCGCCAGGGGCCGCATCAAAGGAGATGAATCCATTGGTACTGATCACCAAGTTGTTGTACGTGTTGGCGTAGAAAATGAAGGGGAAGCCGATCGCAATGGATGTGCTCACCACATCATCCCCCGCAGGACCTGCAGTAGTGGCACCGGGGGGAGTCACCGGAGCAAACGTGATCGGCGCAACTGTGTATCCCGCAGCCGGAGCCACCACATTGAACTGGCTGGTCGCCGTGTTCTCGCACACCGTGCTTGGCGTAGCCGTGGCGCTCACGATCACCGGGTTCGGGTTGACCACGGCGGCTGTTGTTGCCGTTGCGGAACACACGCCCAAGGTCGCGGTGAAGGTGTACGTGCCGGTTGCATTTGCGAGCGGGGAAGCGATGCTCGGCGACTGTGCCGTGCTGGTGAAGGCGTTCGGTCCGGTCCAGGCGAAGGTTGTGCCGATGTCGGTAACACCCGTCAGGTTCAGTGCCGTTCCTGCGCAGACCGGTCCGCCGTTGCTGGCCGATGCGGTCGGCGTCGGCGTCACGATCGTGGAGACCACGTTGGTACCGGTCGAATCGTTGGTCAGCGTGCAGATCACGAAGCCCTGGTAGTAGGTCGTGGTCGTGAGACCCGACTGCGGAACGAGTGTTCCAGTGCCCACCAAGGTGTTGAACGGACCGCCGACGTTCGGCGAGCTGTACCAGCGTACGATCACACCACCATCGGTGGACTGACCGCTGATCGACAGGTTGGTCGATGCCGGAGCACAGACCGGACCTGCGGTCGACGAGACCGCCGTACCCACCACAGGAGGACCGGTGCAGACCGGCACGTTCAGGATGTTGATGTCCTCCAAGTGGAAGTCATAGCTCGGCGTGTTGTCCACCGTGCCCTCCGTAGCGAAGAACGCGATGATCACTTCCTGGCCGGCGTACGGCGTGAGGTCGATGATCTGCGGGACCAGCACGTTCGTCAGTGCCACGGTCGTGGACGCATTGTAGGTGTACAGGTCGCTGTAGGAGACGCCGCAGTTGGTGGAGATCTTCACGATCACCGCGTCATCGGTGCCCTGCATGCGGGCCGGATCGGCCGCTGCGCTGTTGAGATCCGTGATGGCCACCTTGTACTGCAACTGGGTGCCCGGTATCGCAACGAACTTGGGTCCGACGATCCACTCACGCTTGGCAGCAGCGACCAGGTTCACCCTGGCGGTAGGCTGGGTCGGCAACAGTGTGGAACTCGTCCATGCGGACGTGGACGCCACACCCGGCACCGTTGCGCCCGTGGCTTCGCGCCAGTTGGGGAACACGGTGGTCAGGTTCGCACCGGTGAAGCCGGTGAAGTTGTTGGTCTGCGGCAAGGTCACCGGGGCGATCACCGTGCGGGTGGCAGCGGTCATCGCGTTGTTGGCTGCATTCCCATCGCCCGTCACACTCGTGCTGGCGTTGAAGGTGTACACACCGGCCGTGTTCATGGCCAGTGTGCCCGTCATCGGCACATCCAGGGTGGCGCCAGCAGCCAGCGTTCCCGTGTTCACGGTAGCGCTCAGCGTCTGGGTCGCAGCACCGGTCACCTGCGTGGTCACGGTCAGCGGGTTGATGCTGAAGTCGATCGGGTAGACCGGATTGTTCGTCACCCGTACCGTCACCGTCTGCGGGGTGTAGTAGCAACCCGTGGTGGCAGGGGCCACCAGGGAAGTCGCACTCATGTCGAGCAGCGGCGGAGCGCT
>JANPKH010000299.1:0-7239 GCA_031425935.1 Gammaproteobacteria bacterium
ATCGCTACAAGCCGGGTTCGATTATCATTTCGTTAAGCCTGTTGATCTTGCGCACCTACGCAGTGTGCTTGAGCTAGAGAGTTCAAATCGAATGGCTGAGGCTGAATAATACCGCTGAAGCAAAATAATAAAATTCTTCACACTCCTGTCGAAATACGCGTTACTCATTCGACTATTAAGCACCAATAATAAAGTACCGATATTATGGTGCTTTAATATTGGTGCTTTTTAATATTGATGCTTTATTCCCTTCGTATCACAGGAGCTTTTTTTATGACTACCAATAGCGTTCACTTTCATCGCCCCGAAGCTTGTTATCTCGGTTGGCAAGAATCCCTTGAATTCCTCGCCAAACTTGTAGAGCCAGAGATTCCAAATTAAATTTTCCATCGTTACAGATGTTAATTTTTCGAAATTCTTTTGCCGCATTTTGCGCAAATATTTATAGCAAAAGTTTTAGAAGAAACCACAACTAAATTCACAAAATAATTATGGTCAAGCAAATCACCCTAGTGGAGAAACGATATGAAAAAACCAGCAAAAAACACAATTTGTATTTGGTACGATAAAGACGCAGAAGAAGCCGTCAACTTTTACGCCAAAATCTTTCCCGATTCGGCTGTGACCGCAGTGCACCTTGCGCCGGGGGACTATCCATCAGGAAAAAAAGGTGATGTGTTAACGGTTGAATTCACAGTACTTGGAATCCCCTGCATCGGGCTCAACGGTGGCCCAATGTTCAAACACACCGAAGCATTCTCGTTTCAAGTCGCAACCGACGACCAAGCCGAAACCGATCGTTACTGGAACGCAATTATTAGCAACGGTGGTGAAGCAAGTGAATGCGGGTGGTGTAAAGACAAATGGGGTTTATCCTGGCAGATTACACCCGTCGCTCTGATACAAGCGATAACCGACCCAGACCCCGCCGCCGCCAAACGCTCATTCGATGCGATGATGGAAATGAAAAAAATCGACATAGCGAAAATTGAAGCCGCGCGCCGCGGTTAAATCGATTGACAATTATCTGTGTGAAATTAAGCAATGTGAATACAAGTTCTCTCAAAAGTGAGGGCGCTTACACAGAAAATCTTGACCCAACCTGCCTTTTATAAAATCCCTCTTAATACTATTAATTTGCAGTAACAAATTTGTAATACTAAAAATAGCCATGCATAGCGCTCGCTTAGGTATTTGGTCGCAGGACTTAACTTCTCACCAAGTGTGGTGGAGTGATGAACGGGAGCAAAATTATGCATCAGCAGAAAAATGTCGATCCGTTTTTAAATTGGTCGCGTGACATTATTGAGCGGCAAGTAACCCAAATAAGTAAGCAGTTGCCGTGCAAACCCCTTACCCGCTAACTTATCCCGCAATTCTTTATCTGCCAAATAATCAAATGACTTCCAGCGATTAGAATCAGGAGAAATCAACTCTAAAACTTCCATCAAGCGATTTTCCTTTTTTCTTAAGGACAAGACGCCATCCAGATCAAAAGCTTCGGTCAAACCACTCGTAATCGCAACAACGCAAAGGCGTTTACGTTTTTCTAAAGCTCCGTACTCATTGCCCTCCAAAATGCGTTCCTGGACCGTATAACCGAAGTTATCTAATACAGAACGAATAACAGCCATCGACGCCGTATTGGCATACTCTGGGACATTTTCAATAATGAGAATGCTAGGATTAAGTGCCGCGACAAAATTGAGAAAGTAAAAAAACATGCACCCGCTGTTTCGTGAGACTCAGCAAAGGTTAATTTGTTTTTTGACTTTCCCGCCCTTGATGCTCCGGTGCAGGGAATACCAGCAACCAGAATATCTACAACCCGCGTATTACCACTGACATTGATCCATTCAATGGGCGATTCAATAACAATGGTTTTATCGCCCCACAACTCGGGATTGTTGCGTAAAGAGGATTCAAGAGTAAATGCTCAATCCTCATTAACATCAAACCAATAACGTCTTGAAAAGTGTCGATGCTTCTAAATAGTCTATGTCTTAGGCCAATGTTGCAAGATATCCAGACTTTCAACCCTTACGCCAAACCCTGCACAGGTATTGATATGGCCCTGGGCACATTAAAGTCTAATTCACTGTCCCACTTTTTGGCGAAACGCCTTAACAGGCACGCATTAAATCTGGTAAGCAAATGGTAAGCGAAAGGTTTTGCTGTGGTCAGTGTTTTTTTTATCCTTTGCAATATATTCATCTCACGCACTATGTAACAGCAACAACGTAGCATATCGCTACAACTTCCTCGGTCGAGAATGCGCTACCAGCCTATTCCGACAATTTATAGGGGATCTCATGTCGTATATTTTTCGTTTAAGTGTAGTGATAGCCACACTATTTGTCGTGCGCTGTGGTTAGGCCAAAGGTACCTATACCCTAAAGGTAATCGTACAAGTAAGTCGCTCCAGTTAGCCGTACTTTAGTGGGCTCTATGCTCAAAAGACGGGCTGAACTTGGTTTTGTTGGACTCAGCCCTTCTCATTTTTTGTTTTGGGCATGGTTCCAGAAAAGCATTGATCTCGACCAATGGATTCGCCTTAGGTTACAAATGTGTTTTTGGAAAGAGTGTTAGACGCGTAGCGGTGAAAATATTAATTCGATTAACTAATAGCAGGGTAGAGGTTTATATGCGGAATTTAAAAAGTAAAGTAAGCGTTTGTGGTCTAGCACTAGTGTTAAGCGCTAGTGTTCTTGCGGAGACAACCGGCGACCGTGTTTGGAAGGAAATGCAGGAGTCCATGAAGCAGAGTAATCTTTCAGAAAGCGATAGGTCGTTTCTGACCCTTATGAATGAAGAAAGAGCAAGAAAAGATGCGGCTAAGGCATCTTCTGCTAAGCGGGGTTTTTATAGCGAGTTTGTTAAAGCGCAAGATCATATTATTGCGGGAAAGCTTGCTGCGGCAGATAAGCCAATGGCAAAGCTCCACAAAATGGAAAATTTAACGGCTTATGAGGTGCCTCGATTGTGGTTGCTGGATTACTGGTATGCCGGGAAGAAAGGTGACAAACCAAAAGAAAATGAGGCTTTAACACAAGTGGTCGCCACAGGCGCCAATCAGATCGATTCTGATGTTTTTGTTGACGCTGGGGTAAGGCTTTTTACCCGCCAATACAATGCAAAGGATTACGGGAGAGCATTGGATACTGTTGGCTTTTTAAGACAAGACCGTAATGCATTGGGGTCGTTAGATTCAATATCCTCCGAGGTCGGTAAGCTTGAGGAGCTTGCGGCTGGAACCCAAGATTTTTCCGTGACGGTTAAGGCCGATGACGCCGGTATTTGGTCTACAAAATTATTACGGCCAGCTTTCTATTTGGACAAGATTGAAGGAACTGTGAGCTCACTTGATTTTGATTGCGAAAAGAAAAAGACGTCTTTGCCCTATAGCATTGATAGCGTTATGGCAATACCTGCCAGCTGGGGAAGTTGTTCGGTAAAAATAAATGCGTCTCCAAGTGCTACTTTTGGCTTTGTGCAGTCGACCAATAAGCCCGCGTGAGCGAGCTTGCGAAGTGCCCAGTAAGAGGTGCGATCGTGGATGTGTGTTAAAAAGCCGCGCATTTCTACATCTTTTTGAGTAGAAATACGTGGCACGGAGTCGTTTCATCTCCACCGAAAGTTTCTGTTTATCAAATAAAAAATTAGAAAAAGGAAGCGAAGGTATGTCGTACACCACAAAAAAGTCTACGGGGCAACGATCAATCGGACTTATCGCTGTAGTAGCCTTGCACGTTCTTTTAATACAAGCCTTGGCAGCGGGCATGACGGGTCATAACACAAGAGTGATCATTGATAAAATTATTAACTTCGACGTAATAGAAGAGACTCAACCCGAGATAGAACTACCTGTTCCACCACCCGTGCCAACGGATACATCAGCGCCAACACCGGACTTTGTATCGCCACCAGCGTTTGATTATGTACCTGAAATACCTGTACCTTTTGATGCCCCCGTACCCGTTAACGCCATAAAACAAATTCAACATGAAGATACCGGAGCAGCAAACCTCGCTCACACGAGAGCGAGGCAAACCGATAAGCGTTTAAGTCATCCACTATACCCACCAAAATCCGCAAAATTAGGCGAACAAGGTGTTACACGGCTCAACTTAAGCATCACGGAAGATGGCAAGGTTTCTCAAGCATTAGTGATGTCATCCAGCGGTTATCATCGTCTTGACGAAACCATTAAATTACATGCCGTACGCTTCTGGAAATTTATTCCATGCACGCGGAATGCAAAACCGGTTGCTTGCTGGCTATCTATGGACTTTCGTTGGGCTATCGAAAATGCAGAAAAATCTGGCACTTGGGTTAATGCACTAGCAGAAAACAGAGACTATAAATAAATCTGTGTAACTTGCTTTGTCGGTGGCTGCACAACGGGTTTGCTAATTACCGACGAAATGACCAAATGTGCTTAGCGAGTCAAGGTCCACATAATTGCTGCCGCAAGAAAAATCGGTAGCGATAAATAAATAAGCAAACCTTTTAGATAACCAACTCCTGAGCTTGGCAAAGCCAGAGGATTAATCGCCGCAGTACTGAATGCTTCAGGTTTTCCCGCTCCAACTTTAAGCCCCTGCGCTGGCTCTACTGCAAGCCTGCAGCGGTAACCGCGTTTGGAAAGCCGCTGAGTTTTCTCGCTTTAACCCCTACAACCTCGGCGGAAAAATACATCTATCCAAAAACTGGCAATACACTCCTTAAATTGGCCGCGCCCATGATTTAGGCGGACTTTACTCGCTTGTCGCCTTGGAATTGGAATTAAAAATAAATCCTCCACAAAATGTAATAGCAGCGATCAAATCATCGCCCTACAAAAATCCCTATACCGAAAAACCCTTCGATTACGACCAAGCAACTAAAGCGCTTAGCTTTCAGTGTTTGATGTGAAGGACAGCTGCAAAATCTTCTTGTAAACATTCTGCGCGAAAAAGCCGGCTCCTTTTTAAGCTGGCTTTATAAGCAAATTCCTTTATTTCAGGCACCATCCAATTAAAACTTTCTAACGCCCGCCCTAACAACACACGCCTACAAGAATCAACTAACGAAAACTAATTACTCCTGCTGATTTTTCTCTCCGCGCCTTTTTTATCGCTGTTTTGGAGGCTTTAGTTGGTAAAGCAAAATTTTTATACCCGAACTAATGGCCTTATTACCGTATCGCAAAAATAGCCTCAATTGTCGCCAAAAATAATAAGTGCCAGTTTTAGAAAGATGAAAAGTGCGCCTAACTGGGCCCATAAACCTAGGCTAAGATTGCATTATCCACTTCGTGATCGCCGTCACAAAAACTGACAAGGCGGCTACAAAGTTGAATGAAGTTGTATCTAGGCACATCCACTTACAAACCTTGGCAACATAAGAAACAGCAAAAGAAATTGCGCTAGGTGGGTGCTTAATCATCCATTCCCTTAGCTGGGTGACCGGCTGAGAATCAGAGGTAAGCTATGAATAACATTTCTAAAAGCTTCAATCGATTAATAGGTTTTGTCTGTTTCATTTGTTGTGCGCAGGCCTTCGCTCAGGTTGATCTCGCCTTGAACAAACCAACAGCGGCTAGCACCGCCGCCCTACCCGCCAGCAATGCGGTGGATGGAAATGGCGCAACCCGCTGGGGTTCAACCGTTGGGATTGATCCTTCTTGGCTGAGCGTGGATTTGGGCAGCAATAAGTCACTTACCAGTGTGGTTATTGATTGGGAGGCAGCCAATGCGGCGAATTATCGTGTTGAAGGCTCTACCAATAACAGCACTTGGGTAACGCTGGCTACCCGCACTGGCCTCGCGTTTGGTAATCGCACCGATACGGTTGCGGTTTCCGGGTCTTACCGCTACGTGCGCATTTTCGGTACGCAGCGCAGCGTAGGCAACAGTTGGGGCTACTCCATTTGGTCACTTAAAGTGTACGGCTCGGCTGCGAGCAGCGCAGCGTCTAGCGCGGCTAGCAGTGCACCGGCCAGCTTACCGGTTGCATACAGTGGTTACACCGGCGTTTACTCTGGCTATACCTTAAAACTCGATGACCGTTTTGATTCGTTTAACACGCAAGTTTGGGCAAAAGGTGATGGTGCTGTAGGCAGCGAATCTATCTGTCGCTTCCAGCCTCAAGGTGTACAAATCGTTAATGGCAATCTTGAGTTAGTCGTGCGCAACGAATATGTTGCAGGCAGCTATTCTTACGATCACAAAGCGGAAAAAGGCAGTTATAACTATTCCTGCGGCGAGATGCGCACAGTGCCCACTAAACGCATTAAATACGGCCGTATTGAAACGCGCATGAAGGCTCCGGCACGCGCAGTGGCTAAAGGTTATATCTCTTCACTGTTCACTTACGTGCATGAAGGTTCACCGCGCGAATGGGAAGAAATTGATGTTGAACTTGAAGGCAGCCGCCCAGATAAATTTCAAGCAAACCTGATCTACGGTGTGAACGTTGCGGATTGGAATGGCACTCGTCAATGGGGCGCGTGGGAACATAAAATCGACATAGCACCAGCTGATCAATGGAGAGTCTATGCGATTGAGTGGACGCCTACCTTCATGAAGTGGTACGTAGATGGTGTGCTGGTGAAAACCCTCGATAGAGACTGGCTGGACTGCAACCCTTCCTGTGTTGCACCTCAAGTTTCTGTGACGCCAGTGCCCGACAACCTCACCGATTTAATGATGAATTTCTGGATTCCTAATGACAGTATTCAAGATGTGTTCGGCGGCAATAAAGCGGGCAATGTTTACCCGATGACAACGCAATATGACTGGGTGAGGATTTACTCACTCAACACCAACCCCTTAACTAACTGGTAATTCACTTTTTATCTTTAACACGTTAAATTTAACCGCTTACGAAAACCGCCAAGAAGTTTTTTGGCGGTTTTTTTATGGACGCAAAACCAAGAGTGCAAGCAAATAAGAGGTTAGAAAAAATGGTCACCCTAAAAAGCATAAGTAAGTACCATTCTACTCCGACGCCAGTTGTGCTATCCATTGGCGGGTGGTTGGCAGATATCTGGCGTCACATAAATAACACCTAGTCAGGTAATTTGAATCACTCAATTAACCTGAGGCACTAAAAAATGGAAATGAAAGCGAAGTCTTCTCTCATTAGAAAATATCGAACCGACCGTTTGTGGTCACAAGAACAGCTTGCTGAAGTGAGTGGTCTTGGGTTGCGAACCATCCAGAGGCTAGAAGCCCGAGGGAGTGGCTCACAGGAATC
>JANPKH010000300.1:0-9016 GCA_031425935.1 Gammaproteobacteria bacterium
AGTACCGTCACAACTATGGCACACCCTGTGTAAATATTTGTACCCTACTACAACTTATCATTACAACAGTGGTGGTGAGCCAGAACATATCCCTGATTTAACCTACACTCAGCTGAAGGATTTTTATCGCGTTCACTATCATCCCAGCAACGCTATTTTTATGACCTATGGCGATATCCCCGCCGAAACACATCAAGAACATTTTGAAACCAAAGCGCTTTCTCGTTTTGAAAAATTGGACACAGTCATTAGTGTCGCCGATGAAAAGCGTTTCCATGCCCCTCTTATCGTAGAAGAGTTTTATCCTGCTGAAGATGACGAAGATATTGCGCAAAAAAATCATGTTGTTATGGCGTGGTTATTTGGCAAAACAACTGATCTTGAACAAAGTCTTGAAGCACATTTGCTCTCTAATATTTTATTGGATAACAGCGCTTCTCCTTTACAACAAGTACTAGAAACGACTGATTTAGGTCAATCGCCTTCGCCGCTATGCGGCATGGATGACTCGTCGCGCGAGATAGCGTTTGTGTGCGGGCTTGAGGGTTGTGAGCTAGAAAATGCAGACAAAATTGAAGCATTAATATTGGCAACCTTACAAAAAATTGCTGATGAGGGCGTTCCTTTATCTGAGCTTGAAGCAGCACTACATCAATTAGAATTACATCAACGCGAGGTAGGTGGCGACGGTTATCCTTATGGCCTGCAGTTAATTTTAACCGGCCTCACTTCGGCAACGCATCGCGGTGACCCAATTGCATTATTAGATATGGAAGCAGCACTCGCAGGTTTGCAGAAAAAAATTCAGCAGCCAGATTTTATAAAAAATTTGGTGAAATCATTGTTGTTGGAAAATAATCACCGTGTACGCTTAACCATGAAGCCGGACATTCATTTAAACGAACGTATTCAGCGCGCCGAAGTAGCTCGTTTGGCTGCGATGAAAGCTAATTTAAGTGAAGCAGAAAAACAAACTATTATTCAACGCACTCTCGCCTTGCAAGAACGCCAATTGCAAAAAGATGACGAAAATATTCTGCCTAAAGTAGGCATTGAAGATATTCCCGAACATTTGCATTACACCGCAGGCACTCACGAAACCTTTAATAATTATGATTTACGCGTTTACAGTGCGGGTACGAATGGCCTTGTATACCAACAAATTACTTACAAAATGCCGGCATTAACACCAGAACTACAAGCTGTGTTACCGCTTTACTGCTCCTGTATTACTGAGCTTGGCTTGGGGGAAAAAGGTTATTTAGCAGTTCAACGTTGGCAAGCGGAAGCCGTTGGTTCTATTCGTGCATTTAGTAGCATCCGTGGTGACGGTAACGATGTTCAGAAAATTACCGCTTACATTACTCTTTCAGCCAAAGCCTTGAGTCGCAATCACGTGTCCATGACTGAACTATTACAAGCCACAATGCAGCAAGCACGCTTTGATGAATTTGATCGCTTGGGCGAGCTTGTTACACAAAAACGTGCACGCGCAGAACAAAGTATCACTGGCAACGGCCATAGCCTGGCAATGACTGCCGCAAGTGCGGGCATGAGCCCGGCAGCAAAACTTTCACAACGATTGGGTGGTTTAGCTGGCATTGCCACACTTAAAAATTTAGATAATCATTTAACTGAAGAGAATAAACTTAAAGAATTAGCTGCACAGCTCGCAGCCATTCATCAATTGGTTTTACAAGCGCCTAAGCAATTTTTAATTGTCGGTGAAGATGAGCACCTAAACACATATCGCCAAACATTAAGCAATTTGTGGCCAGCAACAGATTCCCATAAAAACTTTGTCGCATTTAATTTATCAGTGGTGAATGAAACCATTAAAGAAGCCTGGATTACCAACACTCAAGTTAATTTTTGCGCAAAAGCTTATGCAACGGTTCCAGCCGATCATCCCGATGCAGCAGCGCTGACTGTGTTAGGTGGATTTTTACGCAATGGTTATTTGCACCGCGTTATTCGCGAACAAGGCGGAGCTTACGGCGGTGGCGCAAGTCAGGACAGCAGTATTGCGGCGTTCCGTTTTTACTCTTACCGCGATCCACGTTTAAGCGAAACTTTAACTGATTTTGATGCTGCATTAACCTGGTTAAAAGAAACTCAACACACTGCACAATCTTTAGAGGAGGCTATTCTTGGAGTAGTAGGTAGCATCGACAAACCAAGTTCACCGGCAGGCGAAGCAAAATCTACCTACCATGCGGAATTGTTTGGCCGCACGCGAGAAAAGCGTGAGCTATTCCGCAACCGAGTAGTAAAAACAACTCTGGCAGATTTGTTGCGCGTAGCCTCTAATTATTTACGTCCCGAACTTGGTAGCATTGCGGTAATATGCAATGCAAACCAACGTGAAAAATTGGAAGCAATGAATTTAACAATTTTTACTTTATAGGGTTAAAGATTAGATTGAGAACCACAGTTTGAATAAATATCTTTTGGTGGGCGGAGCTCTCAGCGCGTTGGCTGCATTGCTTCACATAGGCATAATTATTAATGGTGAAACTTGGTATCGTTTTTTTGGTGCAGGTGAAGAGTTAGCAATATTAGCGGCTAAAGGGTCGCTGATTCCAACGTTTATTACCAGCGGTATTGCATTAGTGTTATTTATCTGGGCACTGTATGCCGTAGCAGCCGGCTCTCAACGTTTTCATATGCCGCTAATGAAACCCGTGCTAGTCATTATCAGCAGTGTTTATTTATTGCGCGGCTTAGCAATCGTACCTATTCTGATTCTTTCTCCTGCAATAGTTGATACATTTTTACTTATTAGTTCTCTTATTTGTACCTTTTATGGTGCAATTCATACCGTAGGAACAATGCAATATTGGAAATCCCTCTAGTTATAAGCCATGATGTATTAATACTTTATCTAGAACGGCCTGAACCTCAATAATGACGTTATTTATCCCCCTAGAATTTAGTGCCGCAACACACCCGGGCCTAAAGCGTGACAACAATGAGGATTGCTTCCTCAGCGATCCAAAAGCTGGCCTTTGGTTAGTTGCCGATGGTATGGGCGGCCATGAAGCTGGCGAAGTAGCCAGCGCTATAGTACGCGACACCATCGAAAAACTTGCTCTTCAAACCGGAAACTTTTCCTTAAGCGAAGCCATCCAATCTTCCCATCAAACCATTTTAAGCTCTGCCGAAAACGGCATAGGTGCGTTTGGAATGGGCTCAACGGTGGTAGTGCTTTTTAGTCGAAATAAAAATTATCAAATTGGGTGGGTCGGCGACAGTCGCGCGTATTTGTGGACGCCCTCTAACGACGGCGGAACTTTAACGCGCTTAAGTACAGATCATTCGTACGTGCAAATGTTATTTGTAGCGGGGACCATAACCGCTGAAGAAGTTGAATCACATCCCGATAAAAACATCATTACTCAATGTCTCGGCATGCAAGAACTAACACGTGTAAATGTAGATATTACACAAGGACAATGGCAGAAAAACCAATGGATTTTATTATGCAGCGATGGCTTAACAGATGAATTGAGCGACAAGGCCATTGCGCAAATTTTAGCAGACAATCACGATAGCCAAACTGCGGTAGATGAGTTACTAAATAAAGCTTTGATTAAGGGGGGGCATGACAATATCACATTACAAATTATTGAATCACCCATTCACGGACCAAGTTCATTTACTAATATTTGGAACTGGATTCCTCAAATATCCAGCAGTCGAAAAACAGATACCATACTTTTCACGGGAGCACTGACTTCACTTGTCATAGTATTGATTGTGATTCTAACTTAATGGTTACATTGATGCATGTGACTATCCTAGTTGCGACAGTGATAAGTGTGACAATCAATTAACATAATATGTAATAAATATTAAACAGCAGTGAATATTTTAAAATTATGGCAATAAAAATATCCGGTTATCGTATTATCCGCAAAATTAATCATGGCGGAATGTCGACTGTTTATCTCGCAATACAAATTAGCGTAGGGCGCGTTGTCGCCCTAAAAGTAATGAACCCCGGGTTAACTAATGACCCCACTTTTAATGAAAGATTTCAACGTGAAGCAACGATTGTTGGCCAATTATCGCACCCCAACATTATTGCAATTTATGATATTGGTCGAGAAGAGAATTTAAATTACATTGCAATGGATTACCTGCCCGGTGGTTCAGTACACGATAAAATGATTGAAGGTATAACCAGCGATGAAGCGTTACGGGTAACCAAAGACATTGCCAACGCACTCGATCATGCTCACGAACGAGGCTACATTCACCGCGACATAAAACCTGAAAATATTTTATTCCGTATGGATAATTCTGCAATTCTCACCGACTTTGGCGTAGCCAAAGGTATGGTTGGCGTATCGCGAATGACTCATGTTGGTACTGTTGTCGGTACTCCACAATACATGAGCCCTGAACAAGCACGCGGCCAAATTGTAGATGCACGTTCAGACCTTTATAGCCTAGGCGTTTTGTTTTACGAAATGCTTACTGGCAGCCTGCCTTATCCCGGCGAAGATTCAGTTACGATTGTGCTGAAGCACATTAGTGCTGCCATTCCAAAACTGCCACGGCAATATCATGCCTATCAAAAAATTCTAAATAAGTTTTTAGCAAAAGACCCAGCCCAACGTTTTCAACGCGGTCGTGAAATCACAGAAGCCATAGAGAAAATAGAAGCCAGCAAACGCGTACGCCTCAATAACGCCATGGCTTCCGAAAAGTCATCAATACAATCATTATTTACTGCATTAATAAGTGCAGCTAGCGATGCAATATACTGGCAATGGCAACAGGTGAAAAATTTACGTTGGTCGAAGCAAAAAGGTTTATATTCGCCAAACTCAAATCTTGTAAGAAATACGCGAAGCACAATATTACCCACCATATTGTCACCACAAGTTCGACATGGCGCGTACATTCAAAACATTATACATCCACGCCGTAATTCAGTTGTTATAGGGTTAAGTTTAGGGATATTTTTTTTAATAGCGTGGAGCATCTTTAGTTACAGCATGCAACATAAATTCCAAAACAAACTGTATGCAATGCCAAAATTTTTACAAAACGCCACTGCCGCCACCTCCAAAATTTTTACCAATACACAAAATCCGTTAGCACTCGCAGCAACTGTTCATTCACGCGAAAAAAGTAGTGTTGCAAATTCAGCTGCTGAAGGTACTCGCGATAAAGGCGCTCGTGATGTTGCAGCACATAATACAGCTGTGCAACAAAGTTCAGTAACGCCACTTTTTTCACCCGTTATATTAATGAATACATCAAGCTCGGCTTCATCAGAGCAACACATAAAAACCTATGCACTTACCATCAAAGTCCAACCTGAAAAAGCACAAATTAAATTATTAAATGTAGTAGAAAAATACAAGGATGGCATTGAGTTGGCTGCTGGTCGCTATCATGTACAAATGAGTAAAGCAGGTTACCAGACAAAAAAAGAATGGGTTGAAATTAAAAATCAAGCTAAAGAATTTAATTACATTTTAACCGAAGCCCCCGTTGAGAAATCTACAGCCATATCTTCTGCTCTGGCGACAAACGATAACAAAAGCGAATTCGTGACTGAGTTTATCCGAATCCCTGCAGGCAGCTTTATAATGGGCGATGATATTAGTTCGCGCACCGCACCTCAACGTCAGGTAACTATTGCAAAACCATTTTTCATCGGCAAATTTGAAGTAACGTTTAGTGAATATGATGCATTTGTACAAGCAACAAATCGTCCACAACCAGGTGACAACGGTTGGGGCAGAGATATGCAACCTATCATGAATGTCAGTTGGAATGATGCACAAGCATATACTCAATGGCTCAGCAAAACGAAAGGCAAAAAATATCGTCTGCCAACCGAAGCCGAGTGGGAATATGTTGCAAGAGCAGGTACCCAAACACGTTTTTGGTGGGGTGATAATGAACAAAATGCCAAGAGCAAAGCTAATTGTAGACGCGGATGCTATAGCAGCTATTCAGGATTATTTGGTAGCAAAACTGCGCCGGTAGGCACTTATATTGCAAATCCATTTGGTGTGTACGACACTGCCGGCAATGTGGCTGAGTGGGTCCAGGATTGCTACCGAAACCACTACGATAAAGCTGCCACTACCAGTGCTGCACATGAAGAAAAAGACTGTCAGAAACGGGTTGTGCGCGGAGGCTCCACTAAAAGCAATGTGCCATCATTAGCTTCAGCAACACGTGACTATAACCCGCCAGAAACTTATGACGATGCTTTAGGATTTCGAGTTGTGATGGAGTAGCAAAAAACTCTATCATCATCCTCAAGTAGCATTGATCCAATGAGTTACCAGTTTTTTGATCACTGCTGCGCGAATAGAATGACGTTAATTTTTCTGCAATACCGCTACAAACATCGTATCTGAATCTTGCAAGGGTGCACCTAGCAGAGATTGTGATTGCAACGTGAAATCTGCATGGTTCTCTAAAAACCATTTTACCTGAGCTTCGTTCTCGCTCACTTGCCAGCTGCAGGTTGCATAGACCAAATTGCCTTTAGCACGAACTGCAGGCGCAGCGTTCGTTAAAATTTGTTGCTGTAATGCAATTAATTCTACAGTATCTTTTTCATTAAAGCGCCAGCGCGCATCTTGATTACGTCGCCATGTTCCTGCTGAACTACAAGGCGCATCTACCAGCACCCAATCAAAACCCTGTTGCTGTGCAATTTCCTTCGGTAAACGTAAAGGTTCGTTACCTGCCCATTCAAAACTGCGCACGTTAAAAATTTCCCCGCGTTTAGTACGGCGTTTTAATTCTTCTAATTTATAACCGTGCAAATCTGTTGCAACTACAACGCCTTTATTATTCATGCCAGATGCGATTGCTACGGTTTTACCACCCGCGCCTGCGCAGCAATCCCACACTTTTTCACCAGTCTTAACATTCACTGCTTCAGCAATTTGTTGGCTGGCGAGATCTTGAACTTCAATAAAACCTTCCTGATATATTTTAGTAGCGCTAACGCCTTTACCACCCTGCGCAGAAATTTTTCCATCTTGAGTGATGCTGACATTGACACCCTGATGCACTAAATCATTGTATGCATCACGAACTGGTTTATCGCGTTGTACACGTAACCAAATTGGTGGCGACTCGTTTTGTTGCACAATAAAATTTTGTAGCTGCTCTGCTGACCAACCACTGACGGTCGCGCGCTCTTGCAACAACGGATACCACAATGGGCGCAAGCCATTCCACAATAAAAATTCTGGTGCTTTATCTGGCTGATTCATTTGTGCAGCAAACTGCTTAAAAAATTGTGCGCGCGGTTCTGCATCGCGTAACTTTCGTGGTAGAACTTGGTTAGCACCTTTTAAACGTAACTCAACCCAAAACCAAAAGTTAGCAACGGGAATTTTTTTCACTTCCTCAAATTTCCATTGTGCATCCCAAGCTTCCACATCAAGTAAATTTTCACCTCCAACGGCCGTTTCAGTTATTTGATAAGCATGCTCTAGTGCACAAGCAAACTGTAAATAACGCACACCCGCAAATAACGCAGCTGAAAGACCCATCTGTTGTTTAAAAGACTGATCTACTTTACGTACATGCTTAGCATGTTGAATTTTGTTGCGCCCTTTTAACCAGCGATCAAGAGCAGGCAATTGTTTTTCTGACAACAATTCCCGCCATGCGGAAAATAATTGCTGGCTAAATTCGTCATTCGTAAAAAATCCTGGGGTTGCTTCTGTAGAGGAGTTGTTCATTGTATAGCTCTTATGTAATGAGACCTTTGCACGATGTAGCGAACGCAGTAATCGTGCAAAGGTCTCGTAATAAATTAGGGCAGCAGTCTTTGCTGGAGCCATATAATAACAGGATAAGCCGCTGGCCAAATCCAGAAAAAGCGATTTAACCCAAATAAACATGCATTTGCTAAATGAAAAAGTGCGGCAATTGTTAATGCGATGATTAAAGTCGTTTGGTTCCATAACGAAAAAGGAAAAGCTAACTCAAATAACATAACTGACCACGACATACAGAGAAGCAAACGTGGCGATTCCGCCCACTCTCGCACATGCTCACTTACTGGGTAAGCGGTAAGCGCAAATACATCACGCATTGCTTGCCCGCTGCGCCAATCAGGATTAATTACTTTGATGTAACCGGATTGAAAATAGGAAAAAGTTAACTGAAACGCTAAATAACCGAGCGCTACCTCTTGCCAAAATTTACTGGGCGCCAAGTGTGACAGCAATAAACATATGAGCACCAACATACTCATACTATCGCTGCCACCATTGTAGGGGCCTTGAAAGCGCCGCAGTAACAAGATACCAACGATTAACAATATCGATTCAACCAAAACCGGCTGAAAACCGACCAACAACGCAACCGATAAAATTGCACGAATCATTCCCAAAACTTTTTCAGGCCGGGCGCCGCGCAGAAACTCAAGGCTCTGCTGTAAATATGCAAAAGCCATTATTATTTCCGCAATACGGACAGCTTGTTCCAACGTCATGTCGTCGCGCAACCAAGAGCTGCAGGTTGGGAAACAAACACCACTGACTGTGTCACAACTTTATTTTCACGAATCACGGCGCAAACGCGAAACAACAAAAAATGAGTGTTAGGTTCTGACGCAACTTCACCCGCATGCGCTGCTGACAAAATCCTACACATAATTTCTTGTTCATATCGCAGTGAATAGCCTTCAAATAAATGCTCAGCGCAAGTATTCATATACAACAATTCATTCCATTGTGGATTCCAAAGCAAGCGCCGTAAACCTTCTGTAAAAGACACGCGCGCAGGACGCGGGCGAAATTCTTGCCATGCCCGCGGCTCAGCAGTTTCACTTTTTAAAAAAGCAAATTGAATACGTGGCGATGCGCCAATGCTGCTAAAAAAACGCCATGAGGGGAAAAATATAGGGAGAATTATCATAATAATTTTTTGTGCACCGCGAAAAGCACAGTTATATCAGTGGCGATTAAAGGCGCCATGGCCCACTTTAGCTCGAGAATTAAGGCTACAATAGGAGAAA
>JANPKH010000301.1:0-2027 GCA_031425935.1 Gammaproteobacteria bacterium
CGAGCCCGGAACTGATCATTGCCGACGAGCCAACCGGCAGCGTCGATCCCGCCATGGCCGACAAGTTGATGGTTCTGTTCCAGTCTCTGAACCGGCAGGGCACGACGGTGCTGATCGCCAGTCATGACGAGAACATCGCCGCGCGGTCTGGCGCGACTGTGCTTCGCCTTGACGGCGGAACGCTGCGAGAGGGGGTCAGCTGATGCGTCTGGTTCCCCATCCGGATACCGACCTTTTGCCACGCGAGGCCGCTGGAGAGACCTGGCTGGCCGGGGTCATCGCTGTGCTGTGTTTCATCGCCTGCCTAGCCGCGGTCGGTGCGGCATCCGCCGATCGTGCGGCGCAGGGCTGGGCGCGACAGCTCCGCGCCGAGGCCACCGTTCAGGTCCGTCCGCGCGTCGGCGAGACCGGTCCGACCGCAGCGGCTCGTGCCGCTGAAACCCTGGCGGGGACAGACGGGGTGGCCGAGGCCGTCGCGCTGGATCGCAAGGCCGCCGAAGACCTGCTCCGCCCCTGGCTGGGCGAGGCAGTGCTGCCCGACATGCCGCTGCCCTTCCTCGTCACAGTCCGCCTGGACCCCGACGCGCCGGCCAGCGCCGTCACCCTCTGCCGCGCGCGGCCCACGGCCGGTCTCGACGCGAGTGTCGACGACCACGCACAGTGGCGCGGTGATGTGGAGCGGTCGGCTGGCCTCATCACCATCCTTGCCGGCTTTGCCTTTCTCCTCACCGCAGGCGCAGCGAGCGCGGCGATCGTCTATGCCACGCGAGCCGGCCTGATGGCGCGCCGGTCTGTCATCGAGACGCTGAGCCTGGCTGGTGCCAGCGATGCGGCCATAGCCTGGCTTTTTCAGCGTCGATTCGGACTTCTGGCAGCGGGCGCGGGTGCCGTCGGGATGGTCCTTGCCCTGGTGCTGGTGGCTGGCGTTCGCTTCCTGGGTGGGGGTGAGGGGCTGGTTGCGGCGCTTCCTCTGGCATGGAGCGACGGTCTCCTGATTCTGCCCTGCCCCTTGATCGCAGCCGGTGTCGCCATGGTCTCGGCTCGTCTGGCAGCGCTGTCGCGGCTTTCCGGCGCCTCGCGCCACAGACATGGCCTGCCAGAGGCCACCCGAAAACGACTTACACTTTTCCAGATCAGGCCTTAGGGATTCAGGATGAAATTCCTGACGCTTGTCAGCATCCTCGGCCTGATCTGGGTCATTGGCCTGTTCGCCTTCGCGGACCGGGTCCGCAGCCTCACGCCCGCCGTCGAGCCGGGCCGGGCCGACGCCATCGTCGCCCTGACCGGGCCGTCGGCCGAGCGGGTCAATACGGCCATCCGCCTGCTTGAACAGGACAAGGGTGACCGGGTGCTGATTTCCGGGGTCAATCGCGAAGTCCGCCGCCAGGAACTTCGCGCCCTGACCCCCGGCTCGAGCAGAATGTTCAACTGCTGCGTGGACCTGGGGTTCGAAGCGGAGGACACGATCGGAAACGCCCAGGAAATCTCGAACTGGGCGCGGTCCAAGGGCTACGACGACCTTATCGTCGTCACATCGGACTACCACATGCCCCGCGCTCTCCTGGAAATCCGGGGCATGGCGCCGGGCGTGAAGTTGACGCCCTATGCCGTGCAGACGCCGTCGCTGGATGATTCGCGCTGGTGGCGGGCCGCTGTGACCGCCCGACGGATGACGCTGGAATATCTGAAATATCTGGCCGTACTGGGTCGAGAGGGCGTGCGTCGGATTAGCGGGGACAGGGGCGGGTCTCCGGAACCGGTCGTCGATCAGGCTCCGGCATGATGGTCACGATCCGCTCTCTGATCTTTGTGGCGTGGCTTTATCTGTCCTTGGCCATCTTTGCGGTCGGGATGTCGCCCGCGCTGCTGATGCCCCATCGCTACGCCATGGGCGTGGTCAAGATCTGGGCGCGTTTCATCCTGTTCGGTTTGCACTGGATCGCCGGGGTCCGGGTCGAATTCCGGGGGCTGGAGCATCGCCCGACGGGTCCTGCGCTTGTAGCCTGCATGCACTGGTGCTTGCAGGC
>JANPKH010000302.1:0-29873 GCA_031425935.1 Gammaproteobacteria bacterium
ATTTGAACTTCGAAATCGCTACTCCAACCAATGGTGACCAAGATCGTACTATTGATGGTTTGGAATTTGCCGTGCAACACTTATTTGGCGAATCCGGTTTCGGGGCAGCTGCTAACTACACCATGGTTGATTCAGATCTAACTTACGATAATTTTGATTTAAACTTGATTGAGAATCAGCAAGCTTTGGTTGGCTTGAGCGACAGTTATAACATTATAGGCTTCTACGAGAAATTTGGAGTCAATGCTCGTTTAGCATATAACTGGCGTGATGAGTTCTTGAGCGCAACCGGTCAAGGTACTGGCCGCAATCCACAGTACACTGAAGCTTATGGGCAGTTCGACTTGAACGTTAGTTATGAATTGCCAATGGTCGAAGGCTTAAGTGTATTCTTGCAGGGTATTAATATTACCGATGAATTCAACAGAGTTCATGGGCGTTCTAAAACCGAAGTATTGCGTTACACAGAAACTGGTGCACGTTGGGTAGTAGGTGCTTCTTACAAGTTCTAATTTGAACTTGTAAATCCAGGCTAGAAAAAAGCCGCTGCTAGTCAGCGGCTTTTTTTATGAATTTGAAAATGGTATTACGATTAATTTAAGTAGGTGGAATAACTATGGCGAAGCATATTCATTTAAATAACATCGAGCACAAAAACCTGAAAGTCATTACTACTCGCGCAGAAAAATTTGGCGACAACGTTTGGTATACGCAAACCTTCCCCTCCGAATTTCGTGCGGTACAAAGTTGCTACCCCATTTTCTTTCAGAAATTCAGTGACACAGGTAAATTTTCTCCAGTAACTTTATTCGGCTTTCAACATGGCGAGAATCTTTTTTTGAATGAAAATGGCTGGAATGCTTCCTATATTCCCATGACAGTTTTGCGCCAACCATTTTTGATTGGCAAGCAACATTTCGTAGAAGATGGCAGGGAACAAGAACGCCACGTGATCCATATAGACTTGGAAAGTAATCGCATAAGTGAAATCGAAGGTGAGCCGTTGTTCAAAGAGTTTGGCGGTAACACTGACTATTTAAACCGCATGGCTGATTTCCTAGGCGCTATTCATCAAGGTTTATTAGATGCAGATCAATTTATTGAGGCATTACTAAGTTATGATTTGCTCGAGTCATTTACCATGTCGATTACCTTGGATGACGGCTCACAAAATGAATTAATTGGGTTTTATACTATTAATGAAACAAAATTAAAGAAACTGGATGCAGAGGCTGTAGTAAAGCTTCATACAGCAGGTCATTTGGAATCAATCTATATGGTGCTTGGCTCTCATGCTCGCGTAACTTATTTAATAGAACAAAAAAATCGTAAGCTATTCACCACAACAGTTTAAAGTTTTTCAATATTTGATGATTTCGACATATCAGACGATTTAATAAATAAAATTTTAACAAGAGATGCTTGCATGAGCACAGTGTTGCCTTCTGCCGTTCCAGTGAAAATTGTTTCAGGCTACAAGCCGGGTGGCTTGGATGCAACCATACTTGAAGCCAATCAGCCCGTTGTTTTGAAAGGGTTTGGCGATGATTGGCCAATTGTGCAAGCTGGCAAGCAATCTGGGCAGCAAGCATTTCGTTATCTGCAAAAATTTTGTGTAAGTGCTCCTATTGCAACTAATTACGCCGAGCCTTCAAGTAAAGGGAGAATTTTTTACAATGATGATATGTCGGGGTTCAATTTTGTTGCAAAACGTCAGCCTTTAGCTGAGTTTTTAGAACAGTTATTGGCGAATGTTGATAACCCGGAGCCACCTACACTTTACATTCCATCGACAGACGTAGATCAATGGTTTCCGGGTTTGGCGCTAGAAAACAATGCGGGCCTGGATCATTTAAGGCCAATAAAATTACTTTGGGCGGGTAATCGTTCGCGAATAGCCGCGCATTATGATTCACCAAATAACATAGCTTGTTGTGTGGCAGGTAGAAGACGTTTTACGCTTTTCCCGCCAGAGCAAGTAGTGAATCTTTACCCTGGGCCAATGGAGTTTGCACCTGGAGGCCAGGAAATAAGTTTGATTGATTTTGCAGAGCCTGACTTACAACGCTTCCCAAAATTCGAGCAAGCAATGGCAGCTGCGCAAGTAGCTGAGCTTGAGCCTGGCGATGCGCTTTTTCTGCCGGGTATGTGGTGGCACCACGTAGAAGGTTTGGATGCAATTAATGTTCTTTATACTCATTGGTGGCGTGAAGCGCCCGCATATTCGGGACGATCAGCAAATGCATTGTTACTTGCAATTTTAAGCCTGCGCAATTTGCCGGAAGACCAACGCAAAGCTTGGCGAAATTTATTTGATTATTACGTATTTGATCGTGAGGAATCAGATGTGCAATGTATACCTGAAAACGTTAGAGGGATGCTTAGACTTCCTATGAGTGAATTGGACGCTCGGAAATTGCGGGCAGAACTTATTAAAAAACTTAATATTTAACGCGTGGTTAAAATGAATAGTCTACAAAAAAAGCAACGCATAGTAATTGCCGGAGGCGGCACTGCAGGTTGGATGGCCGCTGCAGCACTAGCAAAATTGCTCGGTAAAAACCTGGATATTACACTTATAGAATCAGATGAAATAGGCACTGTAGGAGTTGGCGAAGCAACGATTCCAACATTGCATATTTTTCACCAATTGCTTGGTTTAAAAGAAAACGAAATAATGGCTGCAACCAATGCAACATTTAAACTCGGTATTTCTTTTGAGAATTGGCGAGATGTAAATGAAGACTATATCCATTCGTTTGGGTTTCCAGGTAAAGATTGTTGGGCTGCTCAATTTCACCACTTTTGGCTGAAGGGCTTACAAAAAGGTATCGAGTATCCAATTGGCGATTATTGCAAAGAACATTTGGGGGCACGTGAGCATAAATTTGCCGTGCATCCTGATCAAGAGCTCAATCATGCGTACCATATGGATGCGACACTTTATGCAAAATACTTACGAGGTTTTGCGGAGAAATATGGTGTAAGGCGGGTGGAAGGGAAAATTGCAGACGTTAAACTATGTGCCGACAACGGCCATATAGAATCGCTATTGCTAGAGTCAGGCGAGGTATTTGCCGGTGATCTATTTATCGACTGTACAGGTTTTGCAGCTCTGTTAATCGAGAAATCCTTGCATACAGGATATGACGATTGGTCCCACTGGCTGCCATGTGATCGCGCGATAGCGGTTCAAACTGAGTCTACAGGTGAGCTCCTCCCCTATACGCGGTCTATTGCTCGCGAATCCGGATGGCAATGGCGCATTCCACTACAGAATAGAACAGGTAATGGCTTTGTATTTTGTAGCCGGTACATGTCTGATGAGGAAGCAATAACAACACTTACCACAAATGTCGAAGGGGCCTTACTAACTAAACCACGTGTCATTCCGTTTAGAACAGGTACACGCCGCAAGCATTGGCATAAAAATTGTGTTGCACTAGGGTTAGCGGCTGGTTTTATCGAGCCCTTGGAGTCCACCAGCATCCACTTAATTCAGCGTAGCATCGTTCGATTAATGTTGTTATTTCCGTCTCACGGGATTCAAGATTCTAATGTCGATGAATTTAATGCGCAAACTACCGAAGAGATGGAATTTATCCGTGATTTTATTGTGCTGCACTATAAGGTAACCAATCGCACTGATTCTAAATTTTGGCGCCATTGCCGCACTATGAGTATTCCTGATTCGCTAAAACACCGATTAGACCTTTTCATAGAAAATTCTCATGTTTACAAACATGAACGAGATTTATTCGGTGTCTCTTCCTGGGTGCAAGTAATGCTTGGTCAGGGAATCTTACCAAAACGCTATCATCCTATAGTAGATTTAATGGGTGAAGAAGAACTAAAAAATTTCCTCGCGACAATAAGGCTGCAGGTCAGTGAAAGTGTAAACGAGTGGCCTCACCATGCAGATTTTATTCGCGACTATTGCAGTTCAGTCATGACAGACTCTTCCACAATGGAGCCTGTAAAAGTAGAACAGAAAATGTCACCTATGCCAGAGAGCGACGTTAAAAGTTTGCTAAAAGATGACGAAGATTTTGCAATAGACCAACAGCCAAATTTGCGCATCAAAAAAATTGGGAACACAAAAACCCCGCTAATTATTGTTGATAATATTACCAAGGATTTTGGACGAAAAATTCGCGCACATGCTGCGACAGCTGTATTTACTCCTGAAGATAAAAATCTTTACCCGGGTATTCGGGCAGAGCTACCGTTGCAATATGTGAAAGCTGTTATAAGTGCACTAGGTAAAGATATTTATGAAATTTATGACATACCGAAAAACCTCAATCTAAAAGTAACGCAAGCTGTCTATTCCTTAATTACTAAAGAGGAAGGAGCACTAAGCGTATTACAGCGAATGCCTCATTTCGATACTGCAAAGCCATATTCATTTGCAATTTTACATTACATTAGTGAGGGCCAGCACGGCGATACCGGTTTTTTTCGGCATAATCCTACAGGGCTGGAAAAGATTTATGCGATAGACGAAGACCGCTATTTTAAAAGCGCTAAAGATTTTTTTGCTAAAAATGATCTTCCGCAGCAAACATATTTTACCGAAGGCAATGAACATTATTCACTGCACGAGCGTATAGATTACATGGCAAATCGCTTGGCGATTTACCCCGGAAATTTATTGCATTCAGTACTGGTTGATACAAAAAAAGATATATCAAAAGATTTGCTTAAGGGTAGGTTAACGGCAAATATTTTCATTGATTTCGAATAGTTAAAATAGTTTAGTAAAGCAAGAATTGTTGAGGTGTATGTTGAATAATAAAGCTATTAAAAAAGTGGTAATTGCAGGTGGCGGAACTGCAGGGTGGATTGCAGCAGCAACTATATCCAAAGCATTGGGGAAAAAATTAGAAATTTGTTTAATTGAATCTGATGATATTCCTACCGTTGGTGTAGGTGAGGCCACAATACCGCCTTTACTGGCTCTTCACAAAATTTTAGAGATTGATGAAAAAGAATTTGCGGCTACCGTGAAAGGCACTTTCAAGCTGGGTATTCAATTTGAAAATTGGCGAGATATTGGCGATAAATATATTCATTCTTTTGGTTGGGCAGGTAAAAATAGCTTTGCCTGTCATTTTGTACACTATTGGCTGGCAGGATTAAAAAAAGGTATTGAAAGTCCTTACGGAGATTACTGTGTAGAGCACCTTGCTACACGAAAAGATAAATTCGCTGTACTTTCATCAAATTCATTAAATTATGCATATCATTTTGATGCTGGCCGCTACGCAACTTTTTTGCGTGGCCATAGCGAGCAAAGAGGTGTAATACGTATTGAAGGAAAAATTGCGAGTGTAAATACAGACTCAGATGATGGCTTTATAAAATCTTTAGTGCTGGATTCCGGCAGGATTATAGAAGGAGATTTGTTTATTGATTGCACGGGGTTCAAAGCATTGCTTATGGAGCAAACTCTACACACTGAATATATTGACTGGAGCCATTGGTTGCCTTGTGATAGAGCGATTGCTGTGCAAACTTCATCTGTAGGGGACCCTATTCCTTATACGCGATCTATCGCTCATGAAGCAGGTTGGCAGTGGCGCATTCCTTTGCAACATCGAGTTGGAAACGGCTTGGTTTATTGCAGTCGATATTTATCAGATGAAAAAGCTAAGGAAAAGTTGCTAGAGAATATAGAAGGTGAACCATTAACTACACCTAAATTTATTCAATTTCGAACGGGCACACGAGCTCAACACTGGAATAAAAACTGTATTGCGCTAGGGTTAGCCAGCGGATTTTTGGAGCCTTTGGAATCAACTAGTATTCACCTAATTCAGAGCAGTGTGCTGCGCTTGATTAGAATGTTTCCTGTAAACGGTATTTGTAACGAAGATATTGAAGAATTTAATGCGCAAAATAAAATAGAAGTTGAGCGAATCCGCGATTTTATTATTCTTCACTATTGTGTGACTGAACGTAAAGACAGCCCATTTTGGGAACATTGCCGCACCATGAGTTTACCCAAATCATTGCAGCATCGTATAGATCTATTCAAACAAACAGGTCGTGTATTTAAGGCGGAAAGTGATTTGTTTGGCGAAGAATCCTGGATCCAGGTCATGCTTGGTCAAGGAATAATGCCAAGCGGTTATCATCCTGTTGTCGATGAAATGAATGATAAAGAGTTAAAGTCATTTTTAGATAATATTCTTGAATCAACTAAGCGTTCCGTAAATCAGCTGCCCAGTCATGTGGATTTTATAAATCACTATTGCAAGGCAGAAGCAATGTGATGAGCCATGCGGCTGATGCTAACAGCTTAGAATAAAATGTATTTTTTATAACAACACGCGTATTAAACGGTCTTTCTCATTTACAGAAAAGAAAATTTTTAATGAATAAACCCCTTAAAAAAATTGTTATTGTTGGCGGTGGTTCTGCAGGTTGGTTAACGGCTGGAATAATTGCTGCTGAACATGTTGTAGATGAAGCAACAGGTATTCAGGTTATTTTGGTTGAGTCACCGGATATAGCCACTATTGGTGTTGGCGAAGGCACTTGGCCATCAATGCGAAATAGTTTAAAAAAAATGGGTGTATCGGAAACCGAATTTTTTCGCGAGTGTGATGTGAGTTTCAAGCAGGGCTCAAAATTTGCAAGTTGGGTTAAAGGCGGCAGTGAAATTTATTATCATCCTTTTACGCTGCCAGAAAAATATTCAGAAATTAATTTGGCTGCGCACTGGTTACCCTTTAGAAGCAAGTTAAGTTTTTGCGATACTGTTTGTGCGCAAAGCTTTCTTTCAGATCGCCACTTGGCACCAAAAAAAATTACCACACCGGAATATTCTGGTGTGATGAATTATGGTTATCATTTGAATGCGGGAAAATTTTCCTCGTTTTTGAAAAAGCATTGTATTGAAAAATTAGGTGTCCACCATATTTCTGATAATGTACTGCGCATCAATTCAACAGAAACAGGTGATATTGCGTCGCTGGCGACCCAAGCAAACGGCGATATTGAAGGCGATCTATTTATAGATTGTTCTGGCTTTGCTTCCTTATTACTTGGGCAGCATTATCAAATTCCTTTTAAAGAAGAGCGCGCTGTACTTTTTAACGATAGTGCATTTGCCATTCAGGTGCCCTATGCCGAAACAGATGGTCCTATAGCTTCCTGTACACTTTCAACGGCACAAGAAGCAGGTTGGATTTGGGATATAGGTTTGCCGACCAGGCGAGGTGTTGGTCATGTTTTTTCCAGTGCGCATACAAGTGATGAGCAAGCAGAAACGGTGCTGAGAAGGTATTTAGAGCCGGCGTTGGGTAAAGCCGAAGTTGAAAAACTATCAGCACGCAAATTGAGTTTTAATCCTGGTTACCGAGAAAAACTTTGGCATAAAAACTGTGTGGCTGTAGGTATTGCTGCAGGGTTTATCGAGCCGTTGGAAGCCACTGCGCTGGTGCTTATCGAGCTCTCAGCACAGATGATCAGCGAGCAATTACCAGCAAACCGTTTGGTTATGGATATTACTGCCAAGCGTTTTAATGAGAAATTTGCGTTTCGTTGGAAGCGTATTATCGAATTTCTTAAACTGCACTATGTGCTAACGCAAAGAACAGATTCCGATTATTGGAGAGACCACAGTAGCTCAGCAACAATTCCGGAAAGTTTGCAAGAGCAGCTAGCATTTTGGCAATATCAACTTCCCTGGACTTATGACTCATTGCAAGTGAATGAAATGTTCCCCTCGGCAAGTTATCAATATGTGCTATTTGGGATGGGGTTTAACACGCACGCAAGAACGACGGCGAAACGTTCGGCACAGGCAGAAATGGGAATGGCTCATCAGTTGTTTGACGAAAATGTAAAGAAAACTCAACTGTTACAATCACAGTTACCAACAAATCGCGAATTGCTCAATAAACTACGAGACTTTGGATTTCAAAAAATTTAGTTTCTCACTACGCAAATAAATAAGCCGGCAACTCAATGTCTGAGTGTTGCGCTATGAAGCACGGATTTGCAGTGGGTTTATTTCCAAGTGACTAATGCCGTCACGGTCAATTGATTGAATGGCCAATTTGCTCGTAAATGCCGCGCACCTTTAGAACGTTAACCCCACTAAAAAACATCCAACACCCTCGTAAAAAATTATATAACACTCTTCCCATATAGCTATGTTGAAAGTGAGGAGCCCCATGTTGTCCCGTTTTTCAATGTGGGACGACAGAAATTTGGCTCTAACAGATCATTGTCACATAATTCATTATTGTCAAATGAGTAGCTATTTATTCAGTTTGGTAATTTGCGTAACAACCCCTTCAACATGTTAGATTGCCAATTAAGCAATCCTAGTGCTGAGCTTCTACAGGGATTTTATTAGAGTACTTAGGGAATAATAACCTCGCTTGTTAGCATTTCTTTTGCTTTGGCCCCAATACATGTTGGGATTGTTGATTGAAAACCTGGTGAAGATTTATGACGTATCTCATTAAACGAAAATTATTAGCCAGTTTAACGGCTTGTGCATTACTACTAAGCGCTTGTGAAAGCACTAACCTTTCACAAAAATCCGCGATTAGCACACCTATCATCAATACTTCACTTTTGTGGCCACAACCTGTAAGTAAAGTAGTTAAAGATCCCGTCATGGAGCAAAAGATTAATGCCTTGTTAGCAAAAATGACGATTGAACAAAAAGTTGGCCAAACCATACAGCCACAAATCCGCAGCATTAGTCTTGAAGACATTAAAAAATATCATATTGGCACTGTTCTTAACGGCGGTGGAGCTTACCCAAACAACAACAAGTTTGCTAAGGCGCAAGATTGGGTAGCCCTGGCAGATAGTTTATATAAGATATCGGTGGAGCCTGCTGCAAATGGAGTAGCTATCCCAATTATGTGGGGCACTGATGCAGTGCACGGACATAACAATGTGGTAGGTGCAACGTTGTTCCCCCATAACATTGCCATGGGTGCAACAAATAACCCGGATCTTGTCAAAAAAATGAATGAAGTTACTGCTCGAGAAATCGCAGCAACTGGCATTAATTGGAGTTTTGCGCCGACTATCGCAGTAGTTCGTGATGATCGTTGGGGCCGTACCTATGAGTCTTACTCCGAAGACCCAGCTATCGTGAAAGCCTACGCTAGCAAGGCAGTAGAAGGTTTGCAGGGCGACGCTAACACCCCGGATTTTTTATCCGCAAATCGTGTCATTGCAACTGCGAAGCACTATATAGGTGACGGCGGAACTAAAGACGGCATTAACACTGGTGACACTCAAGTAAGTGAACAAGAATTAATAGATATCCATGCCCAGGGGTATTTCACTGCGATTGAGGCTGGTGCTCAAACTGTTATGGCTTCATTTAATAGTTGGAATGGAGCAAAAATGCATGGTAATAAATATTTGTTAACCGATATTTTAAAGGACCGCATGGGTTTTGACGGTTTAGTTGTAGGTGACTGGAACGGCCATGAATTTGTTCCAGGGTGCAGCAAAAGTGATTGTCCCGCTGCGTTTAACGCAGGTGTCGATGTCATTATGGTGGTGGATGACTGGAAGGTCTATTTTGAAAACACGGTTAAACACGTTAACACAGGGTTAATTTCTCAAGCACGTTTAGATGATGCAGTGCGGAGAATTCTACGTGTGAAAATGCGTGCAGGTTTATTTGAGAGCGGTACTCCTTCTACTCATGCTTTAGCTGGTAAGAGTGAGGTTATAGGGTCACCGGAGCATCGTTTGGTTGCACGGGCAGCGGTTCGTGAGTCATTAGTGTTGTTGAAAAATAAAAATCATTTACTGCCATTAAAAGCCAAGACTCATATTTTAGTTGCAGGTGATGGCGCTGATGATATCGGCAAACAATCCGGTGGTTGGAGTATTTCCTGGCAAGGTACCGGAAATATCAATAGTGATTTCCCCGGCGCTACATCCATTTATACAGGTATTAAAGATGCTGCAAAAGTTAACGGCAGTACGGTTACGTTAAGTGTCGAGGGGAGCTATAAACAAAAACCTGATGTGGCTGTGGTGGTTTTTGGTGAAAACCCTTATGCAGAAGGTCAAGGCGATATAAGTACGCTGGATTATGCTCCCACAAAAGACTTAGATCTTTTACGTAAATTGAAAGCACAAGGCATACCGGTCGTCTCAATATTTATCAGTGGTCGCCCGCTCTGGGTTAACCCGGAATTAAATGCCTCTGATGCATTTATAGCGGCCTGGCTACCAGGTACCGAAGGTGGTGGTATTGCTGATGTCATAATGGCTAATAAAAATAATAACCCGGTTGCAGATTTTACAGGAAAATTATCTTTCTCTTGGCCTGCCACACCAAGTCAAACGGCATTGAATAAGGGCCAAAAAGATTACGCTCCCTTGTTCCCATATGGCTTTGGTTTAACCTATGCCGACACTCAATCGGCAGCTGATAATTTGTCCGAAACTGCACAGGTAACTAAAAGCGATACAGCTTCATTAGAAATTTTTAAGAACCGCAGCGTGGATCCTTGGCAATTTGTATTAAGGGATGCAAAAAATCAACCTTTGCCTATTACTGTTAGCGCAGCATCATTTGGTGGAATAAATTTCCGCACAGTTGATCGCAATATTCAGGAAGATTCGTTGCAGCTTAAATGGGATGGCAAGGCTCCAGCAAGCGCAGGTTTTTTTGCTAAAGCACTGGTAGATTATTCTACTGTACCAGAGCAGGCAGCTTTGGTTTTTGATGTGAAAGTGGATAAGGTTTCAGCGGCGGATATAAAAGTAGGCATGGCTTGTGGGCAAGATTGCGGTGCTGAAAAATCAGTTAATACACATATGCAAAAAATTCCACAGGGGCAATGGAAAAGTATTTCTATCGCACTTTCTTGCTACACCAAAGCTGGTGTGAAATTAGAAAAACTTTCTTCACCATTTTATTTAAGCACTACTGGCGAATTAAATTTAGCGGTTAATCATGTTCGCATTGAATCTGTTGTTGCACCAGATATTAATTGCCCGTAATAAAAAATGTAAAAACGTAAGAAGTAAGTTTAACCGTTGACCTAAAAATCAATGCAATTTGATATCAAAAATTGCATTGATTTGCATATTAAGCAAACAGTGTAATTTTTCAAACATTTATAACAATAGAGAGGCTCAGACAATGAAAAAATATTTATTAATTAACGTAATTGCATTAACGATGATTGGTTGCGGTGGCGGCGGAGGTTCGAAAAATCCACCAGCTGCCAGTTCAACTCCAGCCGCCAGTTCAACCCCAGCAATTAGTTCATCATCAAGTGCTAGCTCAGTAGCTCCTGCCGCTTGGTCTTTGGTGTGGAGTGATGAATTCGAAGGTTCGGCTGTTGATGCCACTAAATGGTCATTTGAGGAAAACTGTTGGGGCGGTGGTAACTCTGAACAGCAGTGCTATACCGACCAAGCAACTAATGCTTTTGTTGCAGATGGATATTTA
Organism: Gammaproteobacteria bacterium; assembly: GCA_031425935.1. Taxonomy (GTDB): domain Bacteria; phylum Pseudomonadota; class Gammaproteobacteria; order Pseudomonadales; family Cellvibrionaceae; genus Cellvibrio. The sequence continues at coordinate 11,459 of JANPKH010000302.1, forward strand.
AATATTGTTGCTAAGCGTGAAGATTTTACCGGCCCTAACTCACCAGACGGAACGGGTACAGCCACCACTACATTACCGTATACCTCTGCGCGATTACGTACAAAAAACTTAGCTGAGTGGACATTTGGGCGATTTGAAATCCGTGCCAAATTACCCTTTGGCCAAGGCACTTGGCCAGCCATTTGGATGCTGCCTACAGACTCACCCTATGGTGGCTGGGCCTCAGGTGGAGAAATCGATATTATGGAAGCCGTTAATCTGAAAACGCAAACAACTGTTGATGGTGTGCTTCAGAGCCCGGAAGCTCGGGTACACGGAACTTTACATTACGGGAGAGCTTGGCCTGCCAACAAAAATTCAGGAGCTGCATATTCACTTCCGAATGCCGCCAATCCTGCAGACGATTATCATGTTTATGCTATGGAATGGGAAGATGGTGAAATTCGTTGGTACGTCGACGGTGTTCACTACGGAACGCATCGCAAGGCTGGTTGGTATTCACAGTATAGCGTTAACGGAACTTTAACTGATGCACCGGATGGTGCGCCTTTTGATAGCGCATCAAAATTTCATATGTTATTGAATTTGGCAGTTGGTGGATCTTGGGCGGGTAATACAAATAATACAGGTATTGATGCGTCTGTTTTCCCACAAACACTTCAAGTAGATTATGTAAGAGCATATTCCTGCAGCGCATCGCCGCTAACTGGCAAGGGCTGTGCAACCGTAGGTAGCAGTCCGGAAATTGTTGAGGGGAACACACGGCCCGTGTTAGTGGGCAGCGAGTTCGCATCACCACCGTTGTTTACTATGTATAACGATAGTTTGGTCGCCGGTCTTGAATATAATTCTTATAACCCGAATGGAACAATTTCAAAATCAGAAGAAGCTGAAACCGGTCGCGGAACTGTATTAAGGGTTAAGCAAACAGGAACAGTTGGGAATGTTTATTTTAATGTTTCAGCTGGCGCAACTAACTTAACCAGTTGGACGGCGAGTGGAAAACTTATGTTCGATGTTAAAGTTAACAGCATGGCTGCCGGTGCTAAATTGTTGGTTAAACTGGATAGCGGTTGGCCAAGTGTCAGTGACGTAAGTGTAACCTTGCCAGCAGTAGGAGAATGGGCGACTTATAGTGTAGGGGTCGCAGATCTTCTCGATAATGGCAACTCGCTCTCTGCCGGTGGTAAAGCAAGTATTACTGCCATTACCAATATATTCGTAATTGAACCTTCGGCTGCAATGGATGTTTCATTCGATAATGTTCGTTTAGTTGTTGAATAAAATAAGGGTATTATAGTTAATTAATAAAATGCCGAGCTTGCTCGGCATTTTATTTTTAGGGGCCAGATAAAAGATCTGAAAAAATTACAGGAGAATAATGGTATTGAAATGCTGTTTCCACGTGTAATCTATTTGGTTAATCACTATTGTTCCTGATTTTGTTTACTCGCTCAACAGGATACCCCGTTCATATTTGTGGTTAGCTGTAATCAAAATAGTAACAAGATGAAAATGCAATGTTAAGTGCTATGCATTTGATCGCACTAATCCGAACTACACTACTAGCGAATTGATTAATTATTTCTTAATAAGAAATAAAAAGAGTCCGCAAATGCGGGCTCTTTTTATTTAAAACTAAAATTTCTAAGGATTAATATTTTTACCACTTTGAATTAATTTTCGAAATTCAGTAGGTGACACTCCAACCAAGCGATTAAAGAAACGATGAAAGGCAGACTTACTGTTAAATCCCGCCTGCAATAAAATATCTAGTATTGTGACATTTGCGTATTGTGGATCGCCTAATAAGCGTTTTGCTTCCTCAACACGATATTTATTCATAAATTCGAAAAAATTGGTATCGTAGTGTTTATTTATAACAGCTGATACATCCTTTACCGGCAAATCAATACGTTTAGAGAACTGGTCAATATTCAGATTATGTTTTAAAAATAACTTTTCAACTTCCATTCCATTTTGTACTTTTAAAATGGCAGAATTTGTTAGCTTTTCATCAATTTTATCTTTAGTAGCTTCCACTACGGGCTTTGTTGTTAATAATTGATGTGCATAAACAACGCTGTAAATAAATAGCGCATTGATTAAAATAAAAACCACGTAGTTTTCAACGATGCCGAAGCTGTCAGCTACTTGCGGACCTACAAACTGTGCGGTTATGTGCACAATAAGTGTTAAGCTCCAGCTTGAGAAAAACCCTATAATTAAAATGGTTAGCCAACCTGGCTCGGTGGGAGAAAAATAAGAATATTGATTTTTTAATTGGGTGCGATAGGTATTTAATACATTCATGCAAATTGTAATATAAATTAAGGGTATTAATTTTACAAAATACCAGACCGTATTCACCAATCTGATTCGTGGCTTATTATCGTAAGTCCAGAACCGCAGGTCATAACTATCAAGCTGAAAAAACAATAGCCAGGCGGTGCAAAGCACTAGCGGGATTAGATGAAGAAAATGCTGTTGTTGGAATTTAAATGACTGTTGGGTGATGGCACATACATACAAATAAAGTGTAGGACCCTTTAGTAAAAGAGCAGCGCATAAGAAGTATGGCAATAAAGTTACGTCAAAAAATTGTATGGTGTGTACAGCATCATTCCACAAAATTAATAAACAACCAGTGCTCATTGCAATGGACAATAAAAAAATATTCAGTAATATGCCTGAACCCCGATGTTTGTCAGGGAGAACTGCTTGAAAAATGGCGAGCAGAACACATTCTGCAACCGTCATTAGTAGGACAACATCATGGATGTTGAAAATATGCTCTTTCATCTGTATAGACTCTTAAGTGCGCAATCACTGGAAACCTAGCCACAGAGTTGCGTGTTATTCTGATTCAATGAGTATAGAGGAGTAAGGTGCCGCTGTCCTCATTAAGATACCCGAGGCTACAGTTGTTGCGGGCGCTACTTTATTACTACAAAAAGTTAATATTAGGGGCGCAGATAACGTAAACGAACATAAGTCGCGCAAAATGGTCGACACACAAATGAATGCCCAGGATTATGATTCCCACTAAACAACAGCAGCTTGAACAAGCGATGCAACTGCAAGAACTGGCCCTTCAATTGCCCAAGCTAGAATTTATTCTAGCAAAAGATTGTGATTGGCCAAAAAATAATTTCGTCCAAACTTACCTTGATTTTTATCGCATCAATTTTTCAGTAGATTTCGTTGATGTGTCACATGGATTCGGTAGTATAAATGCCGCTAATTTCAACATAGCGACACACTACTGGCTACCTAAAAATGCTAAAGGTACCTTAGTGGTCGTGCATGGATACTATGATCATGTAGGCATATTCAATCACGTTATTCGCTTTGCATTGGAACGTAATTTGGCTGTTCTTGCTTTTGATTTGCCTGGCCATGGTTTAAGCAGTGGTGATCGGGTAGAAATAGATTCATTTAATCAATATGCCGATGTGCTTAATGAAGTATTAGAGCAGAGCAGAGGCTTGATGCCGCAGCCTTTATTTGCACTGGGGCAGAGTACGGGATGTGCCGTACTATTAAATTATTTATGGCGTTATGCTGCTGCGCACAACGCTATAGATAGATTTGCTAAAATCGTACTCTGCGCGCCGCTAATTTTGGCTCGTGGTTGGCGCGTAGGCCGTTTTGTTTATGCATTAGTACATCATTTTAAACGGCGTATCAGGCGTGGCCAAGCACGTAGTTCGCACGATAATAATTTTAATAATTTTATTGCCAAACAAGACAGCCTGCAGACAAAATATCTTTCAGTAAAGTGGGTTGGTGCTATGAAAGCCTGGAACCAGCAATTTTGCGCGTTTACGCCACTACAGAAAGAATTGCTTATTATCCAGGGCACTGGTGATATGACGGTCGATTGGCATTACAATTTACCCACTATTCAGCGCAAACTGCCTAATGCTAAAATTTCAATGGTTCTTGATGCTGGGCATCAGTTAGTCAATGAGAGCGAAGACTATCGTAAGCAAGTATTTGCTGCAGTTGCGGAATATATATCGCATTAAAAAATATTTATTTTATCAATCAATTATGTAAGGATTTTTTTGTGGAATTTATTCATGCTGTAATCAGCTTTATTTTACACGTTGATGTGCACTTGCTGGAGTTGTTTAATCAATATGGCCTGTGGATATATGGCATTTTATTTTTAATTATTTTCTGTGAAACTGGTTTGGTGGTAACGCCTTTTTTACCCGGTGATTCTCTTCTTTTTGCCACGGGTGCATTAGTAGTAGGCACAACCTTAGATGTGAATGTGATGGCGTTGGTTTGCATAACGGCTGCGATACTTGGCAATATTGTAAATTACACCATTGGCCATTTCTTTGGCGAACAATTATTTCGCAATCCAAATTCCAAAATTTTTCGCCGCGATTACTTACAAAAAGCGCAAGATTTTTATGCGCGCCACGGCGGTAAAACCATTGTGATGACCCGCTTTGTTCCTATTGTTCGCACCTTTGCTCCTTTTGCTGCGGGCATGAGTGCGATGACCTACAAGCGCTTTCTAGCCTATAACGTAGTGGGCGCATTACTATGGGTAGGGATATTTTTATATGCTGGATATTACTTTGGTAATTTACCTATAGTGCGAAAAAACTTTACGTTGTTAATTTTTGGTATTTTGATTTTATCGGTTTTACCGATCGTAATTGAAGCTTGGAAAGCTCGAAGCAAAAAACTAGCGGTGTGAAAATATTTCAATCAAGTAAAAAGCCGCTGTAGAAATACAGCGGCTTTTTACTTGGTGTTTTAATTAGAACAGCACTGTGCACTTGATTAAAATAGAACTCGACACCTAATAGTCCCCTCAATATTTTTCAGCTGCTCTAACGCCAGCTCATCGTAAGGTGAGTTGATATCCACCACCACATATCCAACTTTTTCATTGGTTTGTAAATATTGCGAGGCAATGTTGATGTGGTTGTCGGAGAAAATTTTATTAATCTTTGATAGCACGCCGGGTACATTGGCATGAACATGTAGCAATCGATGTGCTTCTGGATGGCCTGGCAAGGCGACTTCAGGGAAATTGACAGAGCTAATAGTAGTGCCATTGTCAGAATATTTAATAAGTTTTTCGGCGACCTCAATACCGATATTCGCTTGAGCTTCCATGGTTGAACCGCCAATGTGCGGCGTTAAAATAACGTTGTCTAAACCGCGCAAAGGACTGACAAATTCGTCATTATTAGCTTTAGGTTCTTCGGGAAATACATCAATTGCAGCGCCGGACAAATTGCCACTTTTAAGTGCCGCCGCCAGCGCATCAATATCAACCACGGTACCGCGCGAAGCGTTAATTAACACTGCGCCTTTTTTCATTAGAGAGATTTCGCGTGCACCAATCATATTTTGTGTTGAGTGTGTTTCTGGCACGTGTAAGCTGATGATGTCAGAATTCGCAAGCAAGTCATCGATATTGCGAACTTGGCTAGCATTGCCCAAAGGTAATTTCGTAATCACGTCGTAAAATTGTACGTGCATACCCAATGCTTCGGCGAGCACGCTGGTTTGGCTGCCGATAGAGCCGTAGCCGATTAAGCCAAGGGTTTTTCCGCGACATTCGCAGGAACCTATAGCCGCTTTGTCCCAGCCGCCACGATGGCAAATGGCATTTTTTTGCGGAATGTTGCGTAGTAATAATATTGCCTCAGCGAGAACCAGTTCTGCCACTGAACGAGTGTTGGAATAAGGTGCATTGAATACCGCCACACCAAACTCTTGCGCTGCTTTCAAATCCACTTGGTTGGTGCCAATACAGAAACAGCCAGCAGCAACCAATTTTGGAGCATGTTCAAATACGCGACGAGTCAGTTGAGTCCGTGAGCGCAAACCAACAAAGTGTGCATCCTGAATTTTTGCAATTAATGCATCTTCATCCAGAGCTGTTTTCAGGTATTCAATATTGGTGTAACCCTGAGCATTAAGAGTTTCCACGGCGGATTGATGCACACCTTCTAATAACAGAAACTTGATTTTGCTTTTAATTAACGAGGTCTTGCTCATGGTGACTCCAGATGGGGATTTACACGGGTTAGTGCGAGTGTGAGCTTAAAAATATGGGCGGCATAATAGCACATGCAGCGTTTGCAGAAGTGAGCTTGCGTTGGGGGATTTTGGGGGGAAGTTCAGGTACAAGGTTTAACCACCAGTGAGCGAACAACTCGTGCACTGGTGATGGATTAAAAACGGCTAATCAAATTGCTTAAATTTCTGCGCGCGGAAATATTCTCCGTTTGAGCCTGTATCCGCAACGATGACAGGCGCTAACATCCCCGGCAATACTGACTCTACCGCGTCCCATGCGTCTGGCCCACCTAAATCTGTGCGTATCCAACCGGGATCAATAGCATTTACACGCACGCCAGTATCTTTAAATTCAAATGCTAAGTCGCGGGTTAACTTATCTATCGCGGCTTTGGAAACACTATAAGGTGCGTAGTGAGGCTGGTCGGCAATGCCGGAAGAGACATTGACAATTCGTCCCCAGTTGCGAGCTTTCATACCTGGGCCAAACGCATTACAGAGTTTGACCACGGCTAAAACATTCACCTGAAATATTTTTTGCCACATGGCCATGTCAAATTCAAATATCGGGATAGGGTCAGAATTAATGGCCGCGTTATTATATAAAATATCAATTTGCCCGTTCATAGACGTAACTGATTTGATAAGAGCATCGACGCCGACTTCAGTATCCAATTCGCCGGCAACAGCTTTAACGTTTACCTTATAAGCTTGTAACAACTCACAGGTTTGCTGGGTGTGTGCGAGTATACGGCCATGCACAATCACGTTGCAGCCCAATTGGGCTAAACCTATCGCAACTTGCTGGCCTATACCGCGGCTTGATCCGGTCACTAACGCCCATTTATTGTCTAGTCTTTGTTTCACTTTTTATTTTCCTTCAGCATAACTTCGCGAAAATGTTTACCTTGCATAGTAGGTTTGTAATTCCAGTCTTCAATCATTTGTGGCGACCAGTCAGGGTCAAATACCCAAGCTACCCACGAAATACCTTTACTGCCCAAATAATCGGTGATGCGTTTGCCGTAGCTTCCTTCATCGATCACGGGAATATGGGCACCTTTATCAGTTGCTAATTGATAGCCAATTTCAGTGGTGATAACGGGATATTTATCAGCAACGTAACCCCAATCGCGCTCCCAATTTTTCTCAAACGGAGCTTTCACTTTCATGGGGTAAGGATGGCTTACGTAAGCCACATTTTCACGTTCAATAGGTGCGGTCGCAACAGGCGTTAAATCATACGCCCAATTAAATCCGGCTACTAAAGAAATTGCGGTCGGATTATTGGCTTGAATGATAGTGATAGCCTCTTCATTTATAGCTTTCCATTCTGCCCAGCTCACAACGCCGAGCTGACCATTGAATACGGTAGGCTCATTGAATATTTCATAAAAGGCCACCGCATTGACACCTTTATAGCGAGCGGCAACGGTGCGAAAAAAATCAAATGTTTCTGCTTTGGTGGTGTAATACATCGGCGTTTGGAACATTTCTGACTTCAAATTACCAATGGAGTGCCAGTCAATAATAACGTGCAAACCCATTTCATTTGACCAAATGATTGCTTGATCAAGCAACGTAAGATAGTCCTTTTTACCGCGCTTTTGCCAGGCGGAAGGATGTACAGGGATGCGTACAACGTTTGCGCCCCACGCTTTAATTACTTCAAAATGTTTACGTTCAAAATGCTTATCCTTCACAAGCTTATCCGGATCAGCAATATTTACGCCACGAAATACCATGACGTCACCTTTGTCAGTGACGAACTTATTACCTTGAACTTTAATTAAGGCTAATTGTTTGGTAATTTTGCTGAGCTCGAAAGCAGGAATATCGGTAGCGTTCCACCAACCATTGGTATTTTGCCAGGCATCGCTGTGCTGTTGTTTGTCTTCAGCAAAGGTCATGCTGCTTGAAAAAAAAGCAAATGAAATAAGAAAAAAGTAATTGAGTAAGTGTTTCATTTTTTGTACCGTATTTAAAAAGCTTATGGTTTTCGAAAGGGACACTGAGCATAAGGAATTTATGGTCAGGGTGGGGATAACTTAACCGTAATTTACTATGTAATTATAAATGTTAGTGAGCCACATCTATCTCCGATTCACAAACCATTTGTGTCACTTGTTAGTGGTTAAAACACCTATCGAATAAACGTAGATGTGATAATTTCCTTCTTTTGCCACATAGCACCAGCGTAAGTCAAGATTCAGTAATTTCATACCGTATATTTTGTCGATTGTTGGAGTTTGATATTGGGGGCGAGGGTCTTGTTGTAGTATTTGCGTGATTAATTCAGCCAAATTAGTTCCTGTTTGTTGTTGAAAAGCCGTGCAAAATACATGTTGCTCTTGGCTCAGTGTGACGGGAATAAAAATGGGTGCGGCCGGAGCAAATTCGTTTATCGCATCACAAATCATGTCTACATAGGGGATATAGGGTTTGACGTCTAACACTGGCGTTCCATCTAGCAAATCTACGCCAGAAAGATTCAATAAAAGTTTGCCATCCTTTTGTTCAATACTCTCTAGTTTTACTACTGACAAACCAATTGGTGCGGGTCGATTGGGAGAACGCGTGGCAAATACGCCAATGCTTTTATTACCGCCTAAACGCGGCGGTTTTACTTTAGGTTTCCACGCTTCATTATTGCTATTTGCATGAAAAACAAACTGTAGCCAAATATGGCTACATCCTTCCAGGCCTACTACTGCCGCAGGATTATTATAGGGCGGCAGGAATTCCAATTGTGCTATTGCTAGCGGTGCCAAACCTGGTTGGCGCGGGATGCCAAATTTTTCTTTAAAGCAAGAATGAATAATGGCAATGGCGGGAAAGGAGAAATCCATAAACGTAAGACGCAGCAATAAAAGTGCTTAGAGTAGCAGTGGACTTTAGTCCAAAAGTGAATTAAATAGGATAAATGTCGGCAAAACTTACAGAAAAACGTGACGGAGTTCTCATTAAAAAATAAATACTATATAAAATAATGGCTTACATTTTTGGCACATAATGTGCTTTAGTGTCATTGGATCGAAAGATCGTTCACTTATGAAAAAGGAAAATTGTATGAAACCTACAATCAGTAAAAAATTTGCTGTTTTGTTATTAGCGATGGGTTGTGTTGCTGCAAGTGCTAGTTCGTTGATCAACTACACTATTTTCACAGAACCATCGTTTTTATTTTTAAGTCTTCTGGGATTAGGCATGATCGCTCTGGGAAGGCTGCGTCGCGCGTAGTTGCTTTTTTGAGACAAAAACCGAGCAATTGCTCGGTTTTTTTATGTCTGTAATATGGTTCTGTTTTTTTATTGGGCTTTAATGGTTTTCACCCCTTCATTTGTCCCCAAGAGCAAAATATCAGCAGGGCGAATCGCAAACAAACCATTAGTTATTACTCCTGTAATTTGGTTGAGAGCAGTTTCCATGGCTACGGGATTAATGATCTGCAAATTATGTACATCTAAAATAACGTTACCGTTATCGGTGATTACACCTTCGCGATACACAGGAGCACCGCCGAGTTTCACCAGTTCTCTTCCGACATAAGATCGTGCCATGGGAATAACTTCGATCGCGAGTGGAAATTCCCCCAATACATCTACCCACTTGCTGTCATCGGCGATACAGATAAACTCTTTGGCAATTGCGCGCACAATTTTTTCCTGCGTTAAGGCTGCGCCGCCCCCTTTTATGAGTTGCAGTTGGGAATTACATTCGTCTGCGCCGTCCACGTAAACTATTAGTTCGCTGACTGAATTACAGTCCAGCACATCAATGCCGTGCTTTTTTAAGCGCGCTGCTGAAGTATCTGAGCTGGCTACAGCTCCTGCAAATAGGTGTTTGATCTCTGCTAAATAATCAATAAAAAAGTTAGCGGTAGAGCCGGTGCCAACCCCAATTATGGAATCGCTATAAAGCTTGGGGGTGATGTAGTCGATAGCCGCACGCGCTACGGCTTGTTTAAGTTGATCTTGGGTCATGTGATGTCCTCAAAAAAAATGTCTCGAAAAATATCGTTTCTTTATACGAAATTTGACATGCTCAGTGTATTTCGTGTGTACGAGTCGCGTGAAATTTGTTTACTATGCAACTCACTATTTTCCATTGAAAAAATAAGAATCCTTATGCCTGAATCCTACATCAAACGTATCCTCAACGCTCGCATCTATGACTTGGCGATAGAAACTCCCCTCGATGAAGTACGCCTGCTCTCACAACGCACCGGCAACAAAGTGCTGTTAAAGCGTGAAGACTTGCAGCCCGTATTTTCATTCAAATTGCGCGGTGCTTATAACAAGCTGTTGCAGCTAAGTGAAGAAGAGCGTAATCGCGGTGTTATTTGTGCCTCTGCGGGCAATCATGCGCAAGGCGTGGCATTAGGCTCACAACACCTCGGGATTAAAGCCACCATTGTCATGCCACGTACTACACCAGCGATTAAAGTCGATGCTGTAAAAGCGCGCGGCGCTAAAGTTGTACTGCATGGCGATAGCTACGATGAAGCCTCCGCTCACGCCAAAAAACTCATGGAAGAAAAAGGCCTTACGTACATTCATCCGTTTGATGATCCTGATGTCATTGCCGGCCAAGGTACCATCGGCATGGAAATTTTGCGCCAATACCCCGGTAAAATCGATGCAATTTTTATTGCCGTCGGCGGTGGTGGTTTAGCCGCGGGCATCGGTGCTTATGTAAAATATTTGCGCCCCGAAACGAAAATTATCGCGGTTGAATCGGAAGAATCGGCTTGTTTATATGCAGCGATGGAAAAGAAAAAACGCGTGATACTTCCGCAAGTCGGAATTTTTGCCGACGGCATAGCAGTGGCACAAATCGGTGAAGAAACTTTCCGTATTTTGCGCAAAGTTGTTGATCAATGCATCACCGTTACTACCGATGAAATATGCGCGGGTATTAAAGATATTTTTGAAGACACGCGCTCAATCGCAGAGCCGGCAGGCGCGACTGGCGTTGCCGGTTTAAAAAAATATGTAGCGCAACATGGCATAACGGGCCAAACATTTGTAGCAATTGATTGTGGCGCAAATATTAATTTTGATCGCCTGCGCTATATTTCTGAACGCACGGAAACTGGCGAGCAACGCGAGGCAATTTTAGCAGTCACCATTCCCGAACGTCCTGGTGCGTACAAAGCATTTTGCAAAGCACTTGGTAAGCGAAATATCACGGAATTTAATTATCGCTATGCAGACAGTAAAGCCGCTAAAATTTTCGTAGGCGTGCAAGTGAGCGCAGGAGGGAAAGATCGCGCAGATTTAGTTGCGGAGCTAAAAGAGCAAGGTTATGAGTTGGTAGACATGACCGAAAACGAATTAGCAAAATTACATATTCGTCATTTGGTTGGCGGCCACGCACCGCAAGCAACGGACGAAGTTTTATATCGCTTCGAATTTCCCGAGCGCCCCGGCGCGCTGTACACTTTTTTAAATAAAGTCGCGGGCCGCTGGAATATTTCGTTGTTTCATTATCGTAATCATGGTTCGGCGTCTGCACGCGTGTTAGTAGGTATGCAAGTGCCCAAAGCGGATTATCCAGAGTTAAAAGTGTTTTTAAATGATTTGAATTATCCCTACTGGGATGAAACAAAAAATGAAGCCTATAAGTTTTTTTTGGGGTAGGTTGTTGAAAGAAAATAATTTTCATCTTCACGCTAGCGCTTTTTCCTCAATCGTGTAATCTTGGACAACGTTGTCTTCTGTTTTGCTGAATCTATATCTATAACAAGACCTAGCAAAAACGATCATCTCTGTTCAAATTAAATTATTGAGTAACCAGTAATGAACAAATTCATTTTATTCTTCGCCAGCTTGTTAGGGACAGCCTTTTTCAGTGTGGGAAGTTATGCCCAAACCGCAAAATCGCTTTCACAACCACAATTAACTGAATTTGCCCACAAGACCGATGTACGTTTTGGAGTGCTAAGCAATTTTCGCGCTACAGACAATGGCCATCTCCGGGCTCACCTGGTTTTACAGAATAATTCGAGCGTTGCGTTACCTGCCGGTGAAGGGGCTTGGCGTATTTATTTCCATGCGATTCGCGCCATAAAAGCGCCCGAAAACGCTGGGTTGCGGCTTACGCATATTCAAGGAGATTTAAATGAGTTGGCGCCGACGAAAGCGTTTCCAGGGTTGGTTGCAGGTGCATCGCTGGAGTTTTTATATGGCGCTGAAGAATGGATGATAGGTTATACCGATTTTATGCCGCGCACATTTATTGCACAGCCGGGTTTGACCCCGGAAGTATTTAGGAATACTGATACTGAGCAATTAACAAATTTTATTGATCCCTTTGTTAGGCTCGAACAGCAATTGCGTTTTGGTGGTGATAAAAAAGATTTGTATCACCCGGCCACTACAGCATCGCGCTATCAAGACAATTTATCGGTTAACCGCATAAAAGTGTCGGCAGCAGAAATAGCGCAGAAGATTATCCCCACACCTAAAGAACTGAAATTGCATAAAGGCAGTACGATCCTCGATGCGACATGGCAAATTCGTTACGCTGGCCGCTTAACATCAGATGCCGCTTATTTGCAACAACGTCTCAAAGAAGCTGGTTTGGTGGTGGACTCTAAACCAGATGATGTACCTGCAACAGGTAAGGTAATTCAGTTAGCTGTAGACGGTAAAGGTGAGCCAGAAAGCTATAGCTTAAACATTGAAGCCAATAAAATTGTGATTAATGGAAGTGACAATGCGGGAGCGTTTTATGGCCTGCAAAGCTTATTAAGTTTGTTGCCTGCCGCAACCGCCAGTCAGTATGAATTGCCGCAATTGATTGTCGGCGATACTCCGCGCATGAGTTGGCGAGGCATGCATTACGACATGGGGCGTAACTTCCACGGCAAAGCGGTCACCTTGCGTTTGATTGAGCAAATGGCGCGTTACAAACTTAATAAATTACATTTGCACCTGACGGAAGATGAAGGCTGGCGTTTGCAAATTCCTGGTTTACCAGAATTGACGGACGTTGGCGGTAGTCGCTGTTTTGACCTCACTGAACAGACCTGTATTTTGACTCAGTTAGGAACTGGGCCTCATAAATCCGGTTCCGGTAATGGCTATTACACTACCGCTGATTTTATTGAAATTCTGAAGTATGCGGACGCGCGCCATATTGAAGTGATTCCTGAAATTGATATGCCTGGCCACGCTCGTGCGGCGATTAAATCCATGGAGGCACGCTACAAAAAACTCTTGGCCGCGGGTCAAAAAGAAGCCGCGGGGCAGTACTTGTTGTCTGATGCAGCGGATAAATCAGAATATAAATCGGTCCAGAGCTACAACGATGGCGCCATCAATGTATGCCTGCCATCAACTTATGTTTTTGCTGAAAAGGTGATTTATGAGCTTCAACAAATGTACCGTCAGGCGGGCGTAAAACTAGCGATTTTTCACATGGGTGGCGACGAAGTGGGTAAGGGCGCGTGGGAGAAATCGCCCGCCTGCCAAGCGTTGTTTGCCAAGGGTGAAATGGGTGTTACAGGTGTAGCCGATTTGAAGCCTTATTTTGTCAGCAAAATTGCCGACATAACCAGCGCGCGCGGTTTGGCGCTGGCGGGTTGGGAAGATGGTTTAATGTATGACACTACTAACACGTTTAATCGTAAACAATTTAGAAATGAAAGCGTATATGCCAACGTTTGGGATAACATTTGGGAGTGGGGCGTTGCAGATCGTGCACATCGTTTAGCAAATTCGGGCTATAAAGTTATCCTGTCACCCGCCACTCATCTTTATTTTGATCATCCTTACGAAGTAAGCCCGGAAGAACGCGGCTACTATTGGGCAACTCGCTACGCCGATACCGCCAAAGTATTCGGTTTTATGCCAGACAATTATTTCGCGAATGCCGACAGAACTAATACGGGCGCACCCATCACCAATCTCGAAGCTTTAGTCGGCCGAGAAATGCCAAGCCTTAATAAACCTGAAAATATTGTCGGTATACAAGGTCAAGTATGGACTGAAGCGATTCGCACCGCTGAGCAGCTGGAGCAAATGATTTACCCCCGTGTGATTGCGTTGGCTGAACGTGCTTGGCATAAAGCGAGTTGGGAAGGCGATAAACCTAAGCTCCAGCAGCGTCAGCATGAGTGGGCAATTTTTGCCAATACATTGGCACAAAAAGAGTTGCCTAAATTGGTGGCAAGTGGTTCGGCGTGTTATTTGCCACCGCCAGGCGGTGTTATTGAGGATGGTAAGTTACACGCGAATGTTAGCAACCCTGGCTTAACGATTGAATATAGTCTGGATAAGGGCACTCATTGGCAAATTTATAATGGCTTGGTTGATGTCAAAAATAAAAGTGTGCAATTGCGCAGCAAATTAAATGTATTCAGCAGCCGTATAGCGATTGTTGAATAAGTCGATTAATGTACTGAATATCGCCAAACAAACGCAAAAGTGATGGATTTGGCGAATTCAAGAAATTGTGGCGTCGAATGCAACATAAATCTTAAATACTTGATATAAAAAGCTATTTTCGAATTTTCGGTTATATCTTTTACAAATTGCTGGTTTTACTATTATGACCCCACGCATTCAGCTGTTATGTGGTTATGGCAAAACGTTTATTTTTTATAAATGATTGCTTACTGATAATAATGAATACTCAGGTGCACAATGAAGCTCGATCTTATTTCTGTTGTTGTTTTGGTTTTTTGTTTAGGCGTTTGCATTAGTTTGTTTGTAGAAGTGAAAGCGGTATTCAGTGCAGCAAATACCGAAACAGTTCTTGCTGAATCAAATTAATGACTTGCGCGTTAGTGGGGTAGTCTTAATTAAGTGCATTCTTAATTAAATGCGCTAGGGAGAGTGAACCCCACAAATATTCTAATGTGCTGCTCATGTAATTATTATTTTTTGCCACATAGTAAAATATCTTTATCCGTTATCACTCCGTGCAAAACAATATCCCACTCCGCCGATTCTAATTTGTCCACTTGTTGGCACGCATGAGCCACACCCAATAGCCAGGGTTTGTGGTTAATAGATTTCTCCTTTTGCTTAAAGGCAAAGGTTGTATCGTAAAAGCCACCACCCATGCCCAAGCGTGCACCAGTCGCGTCGAACCCCACCAAGGGTACCAACACAATATCGAGTAAATGCGCAGGTAATTTTTGCGCACTGCGATGATCGGGTTCGGGAATTTTAAAGCGATTGGGTTTTAGTAAAGTATCGGGCAAGTATTCTGCGAACCACAGTTGTCGCGGGTGTTGGGGGTGAAGCATAGGTAAATAACAATGCTTACCCATCTTCCATAACTGTGTAGCGATAGGGGCGACATCAATTTCGCCGTCCATCGCCCAATAAAGCGCGATATGTTGAGCGCGCATGAATAAAGGCAGCGACATGAGTTTACGCAGCAACCATTGTGAAGCTTGAGTTTGTTGTTCAGGCGTGAGCAACCGTCGACGGGCGCGAAGTTCTGTGCGAAGTTGTTGGCGCGAGTCAATTATTGACATAAGTTTAGGTGATTGCGGTAGGCGCAGTGAGCGGGATTTTCTGCCATGGTGCTTGTTTTATTGGCAAGACTGTCAAAAATCAGGGCTGATTTTTGCGCTATTTGTTGCACTATTTTTTGAACTATAAAAAAGGAAAACCCCAGAGATGCCGCAACCAAGCTGGCCTTGAACCCAAAGGTTCAAGGTGGCGATACCTGTGATTTTTTAGGCTTTCCGTCAGGCGGACATGCACACCAAATACAACGAGATACTGCCGGGCTAACATTTATCGGCTCAAGGACATGTTGGCTTGCAAGCATCCTAGGGCAGTCTCAGTATAACCCACACTACCCAGGCATCAGCAAATAAAATTAAGCTTGGTTTAAAATGTTGATTAGGAAAAAATAGTCTTAAACTGTGCTGGACTCTTACAGGTTCATGCAGTAATACGAGCAGAAAAATTGGCATCACCAAACTAAAGTTAACTATTTAATGCCAGAGCTTAATGTCCTGTTAGTACTCTCTCAATTTTGTCGCTCAAGCGTTGTAAGTCGGCGCTATCCGCAATCGATGCGCTTCGCGGAACTTTTGCTTGTAATAGTTCATGACTTAAATTGAGTGCGGCCATTACAGCAATACGCTCCAAACCAATAACGGCACCTGAACCACGAATCGCTTTCATGCGATCATCTAACAGTTGTGCAGATTCAATTAGTGCCTGACGCTCTTCGCGTGGGCAAGCCACTTGATATTCTTTATCGAGGATTTTTACAAAAACGGTTTCGTTGCTCATAGTTTGTTGCCTGTAGTCTGCTACCTGATTATTCAGTATCTAAACTTTTAAGATGAGTAATCATGGCTTCAACGCGGGTGCGCGCTAACTCATTTTTTTCGATTAAACGCACACGTTCACGTTGCCACTCGCTTTCGCGGGCTTTTAGCTCAGCATTTTCTTGCTGTAGGCGATTGGTGAGTAGAATCAAGCGATCCAGCTTGGTTTCTAAAGCGAGTAAAAATTCGTCAGACATGATGATTGGTGACCAATAGCGAGGCAAAGTACATAAGTCACCCACTATATTGTGCGAGTTGCGAGGGGTCAATCGTTGTGGCTAGATAAGGCAATGAATTGCCTTAATAAATTTGCGGATTCTCTATTCAGATTCTGCAACTCGGTGCTTATCGAGAGGCGTCGTCGTGATAACATTCGTATTCCAGCCGCTAACTCGTTTCTATTCTCAAACCCTCTTTTTGACAGACTTTAATTTATGATTGAACCAGCTATGACCGAAGAAATTTTACCTACAAGCGCACCGCTTACATTTGATGACATGTGCACTATGCTTGCCCCCCTCGGCACTATTAACAGCCCAGCTGAACTGCACGGTTTACTCTGCGGAAAGCTCAGCGGTGGCGCGCAACTGAATGAAACACGTTGGCTGCTTGACGCAGTAGAGTTTTTAGATTTTAACCAAGCGCCGAACGAAAATATTCGCGTAGCGTTGACCAACCTTTATCACACCAGCATTGCGCAATTACGCGATGGCTTCGACCTTAAGCTTTTATTACCAGAAGACGACACCGAGCTTAGCCAACGTACAGCCACTTTGGGCCAATGGTGCTATGGTTTCCTTACTGGCTTTGGTTCTGCAGGTAAAACGGGCCGAGTAATGACTGAAGAAGCTGAAGATGGTTTGCGCGATTTAGCCGCTATCGCTCACATCGCAGTGGAAGATAGTGAGGATGAGTCAGACGAAGCAGACTACATGGAGGTGAGCGAATATGTGCGAATGCTCGCTGCTTCACTATATTTGGAATACGCAGCGGATGAAGTCAAGCCGGTTGATCCGGCCAGCCGTGCCCCGGCTTCTGAGCAAGTGCATTAATAATAATTTATATAGAGAACTATTATGAGCATCAGCAAACTGGAATTCGCTCGCCGTCGCAAAGAACTTATGGCGATGATGGAGCCTAATAGTATTGCGATTGTGCCCGCCGCGCCCGAGCGCGTCCGCAGTCGCGATACCGAACACCATTATCGTCAAGATAGCGATCTGTTTTATCTCTCCGGATTTGTTGAACCAAAAACTGTGCTGGTACTAATTCCCGGGCGCGAACACGGTGAATATGTGCTCTTCGTCCGCGAGCGTAACCGCGAGCGTGAAATTTGGGATGGCTATCGCGCCGGCCCCGAAGGAGCGTGCAGCGAATACGGTGCCGACGATGCTTTCCCCATCGACGATATCGACGATATTTTGCCAGGGCTAATTGAAGGGCGCGAGCGCGTTTACTATGCCATGGGCAAAGATAGCGAGTTCGACAAACAAGTTATGGATTGGGTAAACACAATTCGCGCTAAAGTTCGCTCTGGCGCTACGCCACCCGGTGAATTTCTTGACCTCAGTCACTTTTTAAACGAGCAACGTTTATTTAAAAGTGCTGCAGAAATACGCGTGATGAAAGAGGCTGGTGAAATTTCCTGCCGCGCGCATATACGCGCAATGAAATTGTGTAAACCCGGTGTAATGGAATATCAACTCGAAGCGGAAATCATGCACGAGTTTGGTAAAAGTGGAGCGCGTTTTCCCGCCTACAATACTATCGTTGGTGGAGGTAAAAATGGCTGCATCTTACATTACATTGAAAACAGCGCAGCACTTAAGAACGGCGATTTAGTTTTAATTGATGCGGGTTGTGAACTCCATTATTACGCTGCCGATATCACTAGAACCTTTCCTGTGAACGGGAAATTTTCTCCAGAACAAAAAGCCCTTTATGAAATTTGTTTACGCGCCCAACTTGAAGCCATTGCCGTTGCTAAACCTGGCAACCATTGGAATGATCCGCACGAAACTACCGTGCGTGTTATCACTCAAGGTTTGGTGGACA
>JANPKH010000303.1:0-3360 GCA_031425935.1 Gammaproteobacteria bacterium
TTGGGTGGCTGAGCGCTACCCTGACTTGGTGAAAACAATTCGTGCTCAAGGTCATGAAATTGCTTCGCACGGTTATAGTCATCAATTGATCTATAAACAAACACCTGAGGTTTTTCGTGCGGAAACGGCAAAATCCAAGCAGATACTGGAAGATTTGGGGCAGGCGCCGGTAATTGGTTATCGCGCCGCCAGTTACTCTATTACTCGCAAATCATTATGGGCATTGGATACTTTGGCAGAACTTGGCTTCACCTGGGATTCAAGTATTTTCCCCACCCGTCACGATAATTACGGTATCCCAGGAAGCCCGGAAGAGCCTTATCGTATTATTACCAATAGCGGTGCAGCGCTAACCGAATTTCCGCTGACTACCGCTCGAGTCTTCGGGCAATCGGTTCCCGCTGCGGGTGGCGGTTATTTCCGTCAATACCCTTATGTACTGTCGCGTTGGCTGTTTGCCCGTGCCAGCCTTAATCAAACTAAACCGCAGATCTTTTATTTACATCCGTGGGAAATAGATCCAGATCAGCCGCGCGTGCCTAACGCAAGTTGGTTTAGTAATTTCCGCCATTACACTAATTTGAAGCGATGCCTGCCACGTCTCGAACGTATGATCGACGATTTTCAATTTGGCACTATCAGTCAAAGTTTAGGTTCCACCCAAGTCAACAAAACTCTCAACATCCGTGAATTGGCTGCAAACGACTCAGAATGACACTAAGAACTATTGACTACATGGAAGGTGGCCTTAAAAAGCTATCGATAGTCTTGCAGCCTAAACATAGACGCGAAGAGCGTAGACAAGTAGAATCGCATCCTCTTAATTACTGCAACTTTTTGTTCAGAAAAATCAATTCCAGCACCTGTAGCTCAGTTGGATAGAGTAGCGGCTTCCGAAGCCGTTGGTCACAGGTTCGACTCCTGTCAGGTGCACCATCTTTCTCAAACCAAGTCGCGTGAGCGTCACCATTGCAATGCTGCTGAGGTTACTATGCGGGTTTTTCATCATATCCATTCGTTGCGCGAAGCTTTAACCGCTGACCGTATTGCCGGCAAGCGCATTGGGTTTGTGCCTACGATGGGCAATTTGCACGACGCACACATTGAACTTGTGAGAATTGCACAACGTAGTTGTGATGTAGTGGTAACGAGTATTTTTGTAAATCCGTTGCAATTTGGTCTGAATGAAGATTGGGACAAATATCCGCGAACACTTGCTGCTGATAGCGTCAAACTAGAAGGCGTAAATTGCAATTATTTATTTTGCCCCAATGAAAAGGAGATATACCCAAACGGTATGTCTGAACAAACTCGTGTGATTGTTCCAACCATGACAGATGTGCTCTGTGGCGCTAGTCGTCCGGGGCATTTTGAGGGTGTCACTACTGTTGTTACCAAGTTGTTTAATATTGTTCAGCCGGATGAAGCAGTATTTGGAATTAAAGATTTTCAGCAGCTAGCTGTCATTCGGCGGATGGTAGAAGATTTATGTATTCCGATTAAAATAGTGGCGGGCGATATCGTCCGTGAAGCCGATGGCTTGGCGATGAGTTCGCGTAACGGCTTCATTACTGCGAACGAACGTCCTCGTGTTGCAGAACTTAATCGGAGTTTAAATTGGATCAAACAAGAAATAACACAAGGCCGTCGGGATTTTGGTGCGCTGATTGAAACGGCACGTGGGCAAATTATTGATGCTGGGTTTAAACCAGATTATGTCAGTATTTGTAATAGCCGTAGTTTGGAGATGGCCGCGCATGACGATAAGGAAATCACGATTTTAGGGGCGATGTTTACACAAAGCGCCAGGTTGATTGATAATGTTTCTGTAGTGTTGGGTTAATGAAGACCTACACTGAATTGTTGTTGAGGAAATTGTAATGCTCACCCATATGCTTAAAGCCAAATTACACATGGCCAAGGTTACCCAAGCAGAACTTTGGTATGACGGCTCCTGCGCTATTGATGCGGATTTAGTCGCTCTCGCGGGCATGCGTGAGTTTGAGCAAATCGACATTTATAATGTGAGCAACGGCGAGCGTTTTCATACCTATATTATTCTCGCTGAAGCTGGTTCAGGCACCTTCTCAATGAACGGTGCGGCAGCGCGTAAAGTGCAGGTTGGTGATCGTGTCATCATTGCTACTTATGGTTATTTTCATGACGCCGATTTAGTTGATCATAAGCCAAAGCTGGTTTATCTAGATGAGCGCAACAAAGTGGAGCGCACTTCAGACTCCATAGCAATACAGAAAAAGTGAGACAGATTTTAAAAGGGTCGCTTTTGCGGCCTTTTTTAACGCCCGCCGTTTTGCTTTATTTCCCTCGTTAATTGGCGCGACACGTTAAAAAATCAACTTAGTTAACGCTTTTGGGACAACGTTGTCACTGTGATTTGATTATCCGAGCTGATAAGCTAGGCGCTCAGGCTTTAAGGGTTGTGACTTTGTCGATAACCTCGGATTTTCGTTCCACTTATAAACAGTTAGCCACAATGTGATTGTGGTAGAGAGAATAATCATGTCAGACGTTCATCTTTATCCTGTATCCGAAAACTTCAAAACCAGCGCTGCAATTGATCTGGATCGCTATAACAACATGTATCAACAATCTGTTACTGACCCTAATACATTTTGGGCGGAGCAGGCGAATACATTTTTAACCTGGTATGCGCCTTGGTCGCAAGTTACTAAAAGTGATTTGCATAAGGGCGAAGTAGAATGGTTTATTGGCGGCAAGCTAAATGTGAGTGTTAACTGCATTGATCGTCATTTGCCTGCGCGCGCTGAGCAAGTCGCCATAATTTGGGAAGGTGATAGCCCTGAAGATGAGCAATTTATTACTTACCAGGAATTGCACGATGAAGTTTGTCAGGTGGCCAATGCGTTGCGCAGCCGCGGCGTAAAAAAAGGAGATCGCGTATGCATTTATATGCCGATGATTCCAGAGGCAGCTTACGCCATGCTTGCCTGTGCTCGTATTGGAGCTGTGCATTCAGTTGTGTTTGGCGGGTTTTCTCCCGAGGCCTTAAAAGATCGTATTTTGGACGCAGACTGCCAAGTCGTCATTACCGCTGACGAAGGCTTGCGTGGTAGTAAGCGGGTGCCGCTAAAAGTGAATATGGATATCGCATTAGCACAGTGTCCTAATGTGCACACTTGTATAGTCGTGCGCCGTACGGCTGGCTCAATTCAATGGCATAGCGAGCGCGACTTTTGGTATCACGATCTTATTGCCAAGCAACAAACTGAATGTGAAGCTGAAGTAATGGATGCGGAAGATCCGCTGTTTATCCTTTATACGTCAGGCTCTACCGGCAAACCTAAGGGAGTATTACACACCACCGCAGGCTATTTGTTG
>JANPKH010000304.1:0-13124 GCA_031425935.1 Gammaproteobacteria bacterium
GCGTCCGCTGGGCTACGAAGTTTATTCAGTGAATAATGTAATCGCTTCCACTGCCGAAGGAGATAAAAAAGAATATTTACCTTTTTACGGTTTGAAGCATGAGCATCAAGATAGTGAAAATCATGCTTACTGGCACGCCTCGCGCCGCCATTCAAAATTAAGCCATGTTGATCGCGATGAAGGTACAAATGTTTTTCTAAGCTTGGTTGATTTACAGTTCAACCCAAATATTCCTGATGACCGTACTCTCGTCATCGACACTACCTGCAGCAACAGAGATTTACCATCCAAGCTACCGTTTAATATGGATCAGCCCAAGCTACAATGCGTAAATGGTGCACCACCTTGCGAAAGAATTCGTTGCTTAACACAGCCCACCGCTACTATTAGACCACCTTTACGCGATGGTGCACGCTGGCGATTGTTATCACATTTAAATCTAAATCACTTGTCGATTACCGGCAGCAACAATGCGACAGAATCGATGAGAGAAATTTTACGACTTTATGATTTTAAAGAATCATCTGCTACACGTGCGCTTATAGCGTCAATAGCATCACTCAATGCTCGCCCTGTCAGCGCACCGCTCAATATAGATGGGCGCGCGACTTTGTGCCGCGGCATAGAGATTGAAGTCGTTATAGATGATTCACAATTCACGGGCAGTAGTAGTTATCTTTTCGCATCGGTACTGGAACATTTTTTTGGGCTCTATTGCTCGATCAATTCATTTACCAGAGTATTGGTTAAACGCAAAAATAAAGAAGGTTATTTAAAGAAATGTCCTCCCCGAGCAGGCGAAAAAATTCTTCTGTAGTAGATCAATTGCTGAATGCACCGCATGCCTATTCATTTTTTCAGGCTGTGCGAATTCTGGAGCGAGCTACTTTACTAAAACCCCAAAATTTAATTCTGGGCGAGCGTTCATTGCGCGCAAAAAATCCTATCGCCGGATTTGCACCACCCACTTCAGAAACTATTCGACTGGCAACACATCAATCCTTTAAATTTCCTAATGCAGAACTCTTTTCCATAGAGCGCAATGTAAGTTCGGGCCAAGTTCCACCCTGGTTAATGCATATTAACTTTTTTGGCTTGACTGGCTGTATGGGTGTTATGCCCTATCACTACACTGAACTTATTCTGCAACGCCTTAAACAAAAAGATGAATCACTGGTTCATTTTTTGGATTTATTTAACCATCGCATGGCTTCGTTTTTTTACCAGGCCTCTACCAAATATAATTTACCTATAGAGTATGAAAGGAAAAAGTTAAACCTCAATACAAAGAAAAATCGTGATACGCAAACGCAGCTTCTACTATCACTGATTGGCTTGGGGACCAAAGGGTTAAACGAGCGCTTAAATATAAAGGACGAATCATTATTATTTTACAGCGGCTTATTTACTCAGCAGGTGCGAACTACCAATGGGCTCAAACAAATATTGCAAGATTATTTTGCTATCCCTGTAAAAATCCAAGAATTTATTGGCCAGTGGCAAGAGCTAATTCCTGATATTCGTACACGCGTAGCATCGAGAGTTCAGCCTAAAGGGCAAAATGCCAGACTTGGTCAATCGGCCATGATTGGCCACAAAGGCTGGTTTGCGCAAGGTAAAATCCGAATTTCTCTCGGCCCATTAAACCATGAACAATTTTATAAATTCGCCCCCGGCACCAAAGCCTTGCGCGCATTAAATGATATGGTTCGCATGTACGTTGGCATTGAGCATGATTACGATTTCATTATCGAAGTTAAACGCAAAGATATCCCTAAGCAAATCATGTTAAACAAAAAGGCAAGTCCGATTATGGGCTGGAACACCTGGCTGTCGAGCCCAGCCAAAACCACCTATGACAATAATGAAACGTTAAAAATTACTGTGTCAGCAAATCGTTTGAAGTAATGTGCAGCATCAATATGTAGTTGGTTAGCCTATAACATTTTTACAGAGTTAGCTTTCAATGAAGATTGCTTTAAATATAATAACCTTAATCCTCATTTTTCCTGGATTACTTCTGTGTTTAGGCTCGCCATTAGCACTCACTGCGCATGGCACATACGAGAAAGAACTCATAAAATTCGGGCTTATATTGTCTTATCCAATTTTTATATTTTCTATTTATTGGTTTTTTGACGTGACATTTTTTTCTTACCCGGGTAAAAATGCATTTTTGTGGAGCTTGTTAATTGCTGGCGTCCCCATGGTTTTCTCTCTATCTTACGCCTTTATCAATCTCGCAAAGTCTACCTATGTGGACGCCGTTTTGTTTGATCCTGTGGAAGGATTACTGACTTTCGAAGGAAAACCAGCTGCCGGAGCTAAAATAACAAGATTTGTTAGATTACGACAAGATGAACTAGTTGAAGATAAAATTGTTGCAAATGAAAAAGGTGAATTCAACTTCCCCGTTAAAATTCAGACCATACGAATCAGCCCAATTGCTATCTATGAAGTTTTGAAATTTATAACTGTTGACTATGCAGGGCAAAAAATTTACATAAGCAATAAAGACGAAGATCGTTTTACTATGAACATAGACCAACATGTAAAGCCGTTAAAATTGCAATATGAGCTGACTGATGAACATTTACAATTTTAAAAAGTGCAGATTTATCTGCAATAAATAGGAGCTTAAATGAAAAATAATTCCAATGCATTGAATGCTCGATATTTATTTATTTTATGTATTCTCATTTTACTTTACTCAATGAAAGGAGTTGCTATGTCTTTATTGCTCGGCACAGAAGTTGTTTTATTTTCACCGTTAGAAGGGAAAATAACCTACGAAGGAAAGTCAGCATCTAATGCTAAGATTGTTAGATTAGTAAGATGGAAAGATGATGATGGGGAGTCTGAGGTTTTCTATACGAATGAAAATGGTGACTTTAGCCTTCCCATCAAAAAAGCCAAAGTAAGAATTCCTATGTTAGCTGAGTTCGTGGTATCTCAAGAAATTACTGTTTTTTACAGCGGAAAAGATTTTGATATTTGGCTTAAGTCCACAACAGAAATAGATGAATATGGGGGGTTAGGAGGCTATCCAAAAAACCTGCGCTGTGAGTTAACAAATGAAGTGGTACATCAAGAAAATTTTAATGGTCTGTTTAGTACATCCTGTAAATGGGATTCAATTATTAATAAGGGAGCAAAATAATGGGCGACATATCACCAACTATAGCAGCAACATTAGCGAAAGATATATATCTAGTTCAATCAGATAAGTTTGTAAAAGGGTTTCTTAATCGCCCACAATTTTCAAAAAAAACTAACGATACTGCTCATCTCAAAGCAGAAGTAGGTTTCCGTCTCGTCAATACGAAAGACGGATTTGGTATTTGTGCACGTGGTGGTTCAGGGTATGAAAAAGATATTTTCCTTATTTTCCGAGGTTCAACAACGGCTAACCTCTGTGCAGATTGGATTAGCAATGCGCGTATTGGTGTGGAAACTTCCAAAACGGGTTTACCCGTACACGTTGGCTTTAATTCTATTTTTTGTAGCATGTTATCCGGCATTGAAGAGTTTTTGAAAAACCATCTTGATGCAACAGGTACTATTCATGTTATTGGGCATAGTTTAGGTGGTGCAGTAGCCGCGCTGGCCGCTGATTGGATTAAAATTTCAAAAAGCAATTCAGTCAAACTTTATACCTTTGGTTCACCTAAGCCCGGACTAGAATTTTTTGCTGATAGATTAACAAACAATTTACTTCCAGAAAATATTTTCCGTGTCTATCACTCTACTGATGTAGTACCAATGGTTCCTGTTTTTCCATTTATGCATGCACCTACAGACAGCTGTGCTTATCAATTGCCGAGCAGTTCATTTATATCTCTTGCCGCTCATAAAATGGGGAACTATATTAATTCGGTAAAAGATTCATCGTGGGAATCACTTAAAACAACTGGAATATTAACCGCAAATGACAATTCACTCATGCGTTGGTTAAAATCAGACATTCCTGTTAATCCAGCAAACCCGGAAACATGGGAGTGGCTCAATGCCGGCTTAACAATGGTAATAAGAAAAATTATTGGCGGTGCTGCTGTTTTTTATCAAGCGCGTTTTGTTGTTGGCCTATCATTAGCTGATAAAATTGCCTGGATATTGCGTCGAGGTCTTGAATCATTGGTAGATGTCGGCAGCTGGGTTCTTAGTTTAATGCGCAAAATAATGCAGGCATTAGGAATGAAGCTTGCAAAAACGACGAAAGAGTTAACTCAGTTATTTATGAGAAGAATATTGCATCAGTTAATGGAGAGAATGACTGCTGAAGCAAAACGTGCGATTAAGGGACTCCTTGAAAAGCAATAATTGTATAAAATTTTCACGTGATATTTATTGAATAATTCAAACCATTGTTAGGAACTTAAAATGATTAACATAGACCTAAAATCACTCGTTAGTAAATTGAATGAACCCTGCCGCAATGCACTTGAAGGAGCTGCAGGGCTTTGTTTATCGCGTACTCATTATAATGTGGAAATTGAGCACTGGCTGTTAAAGCTGCTTGAAATTCCCGACAGCGACATAACTGCTGTATTAGAAAAGTTTGAAATAAATATCGGCAGCTTAATGAAACATCTCAATCGCGAGCTTGATCAAGTTAAATCTGGCAACTCTCGTGCGCCTGCACTTTCACCTACGATTGTAGATCTTGCCAAAAATGCCTGGATGCTCGCTTCCATAGAATATGGTCATAGCAAAACAACCTCTGCACATTTATTGGCAGCGCTCATGATGGATGAAAGTTTGCGTCGCGCTAGCGATGTTGCGTCAGCGGGTGAACTGAAAAAAATATCGCCGGAATCTTTACGGGATGTTGTGCGTGGAATTGTGGGCACCACTAGTGAATCAAGAAGCACTAATCAAGGTGATACTTCAAGCGGCGAAGGCGCATCTATGGGTGCACCGAGCAAAACTCCCGCGCTGGATAAATTTACGGTGAATCTTACTGAAGCTGCGAAAAATGGCAAAATTGATGCTGTACTGGGCCGCGATGAAGAAGTGCGCCAGATTATTGATATCCTCATTCGCCGCCGTCAAAACAACCCCATACTAACTGGTGAAGCAGGTGTAGGTAAAACTGCAGTGGTTGAAGGTTTTGCGTTACGTATCGCCTCTGGCGACGTACCGGATCAACTTAAAAATGTTTCCATACGCAGCCTGGATCTTGGCTTGTTACAAGCAGGTGCCAGCGTAAAAGGTGAATTTGAAAATCGTCTGAAATCGGTTATTGCAGAAGTTAAAGCATCAGCAGAACCCATCATCATGTTTATTGATGAAGCCCATACATTAATTGGCGCGGGCGGAAAAGAAGGTCAAGGTGATGCGGCTAACTTGCTGAAGCCAGCTCTCGCACGCGGAGAGTTGCGCACAATTGCTGCAACAACCTGGGCAGAATATAAAAAATATTTTGAGCGCGACCCTGCATTAACACGTCGTTTCCAAGTGGTAAAAATTGAAGAGCCGAGCGAAGAAAAGGCCATCAATATGATGCGCGCAATTTCTGAAATGCTACAAAATCATCACCGTGTTCGTATATTGGATGAAGCCATTGTTGATTCAGTACGCTTATCGAGTCGTTACATCCCTGCCCGTCAACTTCCTGATAAATCCGTAAGCTTACTCGACACAGCATGCGCGCGTGTTGCCCTTAGCCAAAGTGCAACTCCTGCTGCTATCGAAGATACTCGCCGCCGCATTACCCAATGCGAAAAAACGATTTCTTCGCTGGGCAGAGAAAATGCTTCTCTCGGAAATTATGAAGAACGTATTGGCCAACTCACGCTAGAAACGCAAGAGCTTGAAGCGCTATTAGTGACTCAAGAAGCGCAATGGGAAAATGAAAAAGTAAAAGTAAAAGAAATTCACACGCAGCAATCACAAATTGAGGACGATTATTACGCCCGCAAAGGCAGTACTGCAAAAGGACAATCGGCCGACGCTAGCAAAATATTAAGCGCAGAAGATCTTGTTAAGGCTAAAGCGTCACTGAATAGCTTACGTGAAGAATTAGCGGTATTGCAGGGCGAAACACCAATGATCCAAGGCGATGTGAATAGCCAGGCTATCGCTGAAGTTGTTGCTAATTGGACAGGTATTCCCGTTGGGAAAATGGTGTCCAATGAAATTAAAGCCGTGCTCGATTTACATCTTGCCTTGGGTGAACGCATCATTGGCCAACCCCACGCACTCGAAGCCATCGCTCAATGCATACGCACATCGCGTGCTGGCTTAACTGACGCGCGCAAGCCCATAGGTGTGTTTTTTATGGTGGGCTCAAGCGGTGTAGGAAAAACAGAAACAGCATTAGCGTTAACCGATATTCTTTATGGCGGCGAACAAAATATTACTGTTATCAATATGTCGGAATTTAAAGAAGAGCATAAGGTTTCTATGCTGCTCGGCTCACCACCTGGTTATGTGGGTTATGGTGAAGGCGGCGTATTAACCGAAGCGGTTAGACGTAAACCTTACAGTGTGATTTTGCTAGATGAAATGGAAAAAGCGCATCCTGGTGTGCAGGATATTTTCTATAATTTATTTGACAAAGGTACCATTAAAGATGGCGAGGGCCGCGATATAGATTTCCGTAACACTGTTATCATCATGACGTCCAATGCTGGCGAAGAACATATTCGCGCTATGTGTGCTGCGCAAGAAGAATTACCTGACCCGGAAGTACTTTTGGAAAACTTTAGGCCGCAATTGCTGCGGCATTTTAAACCGGCATTTTTAGGTCGCACTACGATAATTCCTTATTACCCATTAGGTGATGAGGATTTGTTAAAAATTAGTGTGATTAATATGAACCGCATTAAAAAACGTGTAAAAAGTCACTACAATGCTGAATTCACTTATGACGAAGATGTTTTATTGCATATTGTTGCGCGCAGCCAAGAAGTTGATACAGGCGCGCGTAACATTGAAAACATTTTAACTCGCACTATGCTGCCAGCACTAGCAAGCGAATGTCTTGCGCGAATTGGCAACAATGAAGATATCACTAAAATTCATGTTGGTACCGATGAAGAAGGCGGTTTTACTTACAGCATCGCTTAATTGCTAAGAGTTTAGCTTGTTGAGTTTAGGCGGCTTACTAACGGGGCGAAAATAAAGAATAGTGTTTGATTCAAAACCTTATGAGGCATGGATGCCGATTAGAGCCTATATGGATATATTCACGGCGTGTTTTGAATTGAACAGTATTCTTTATCGGTTTCTCATTGGGAAGCAAGAAGTTAACTGTAAGAATTACTAACCCTGGCTCACTACAAATGCGCTAACAGAAAAAAGAGGGATGGATGTTACAAATAATTAGTTTTTTATTATTAACAATGGCTACAGCTTTTAGCTATGGGGCCACTGGTAATATTACTGCGCAACAGCTCGATGATGAATATAAAAAAGTCACCACCCTTGCCTATCGCGAACTTGCTAGCACGCCATTATATAAGCTTCCACAAGCTGAGCTAAATACACTCATCAGTGAAGTGGTTCGTGCAGATGAAGAGCTTAAACCAGAACGCGCTATTGCTTTGGTAGTCACTAACATAGCAATCATTCAAAAAAATATAAATGCAAAAGAACTACACATTATAACTGCAATCCTTTTAAAGCATCATGCTGTTGGCATAGCTGAAGAAATTAGTAATCTAGTTAACACTCAAGGTGATAGATATTCGCAAGCAAAAGAAAGCTTTGCATTCGCAAAATATCAAGCAAATTTAAATCGTTGGGATAAAGCATTTGGTTGGTTGAAAAAAATTGATATCGCTAATGAACTATCGAAAGAGAATGGCGATGAGGCCTATATCATTTATGGTGCAGCCTTACAGCACAAGAAAAAACATCGCGAAGCCATAAGTTATTATGCACGTGTAAAATCAGATTCGGTTTTATACCCCATTGCGCAATTGAATACGGCGCTGGGATATATTCGACAGGATTGGTGGACCGACGCGCAAATTTCTATTGAGCAAGCACTCAGTACTGCAGGCAAAGATGATATAGAAATAGTTAATCGGCTTTATACGATACTTGGCTTTTCGCAATTGCAACAAGGTTTTTATCGCAATGCTCGCGACAGCTTTAGAAATGTAAAAATCAAAAGTGCGTACGCGAATCGTGCATTATTGGGCATTGGTTTGGCAGCATTAAATCAGGAAGATTTTGTTGGGGCCTTAAACGCTTTTAATGAACTGAAAACCCATAGTGAAAATGATATGTCTGTTGCGCAAGCTTATTTGCTTGCAGCATTTACCTTAACAAAGATTAAGCAGAGTGCAACGGCTTCTGCTAGCTACGCAGAAGCGATTAATTATTACGAGCAAAAAACTAATTTCTATGAGGGCCTGACCAATGAAATTAAAAATAATAGCTCGGCGGGTCAACCTCTGTTAATTAATACAGCGTTAATTAATAAGATTAGCGCTGATAGTGAAAATGAAGAACCAGAACTTCGCCTGCTTGCGGAAGAGTTAAGCACATTAAATCGTTTAAGTGGATATTCCCTTGCGCCAAATACATTACTCCAGATTAATAAATTGTATGGAAATATTTTTCTAGCATTTCTTGCTAAAGCAAATGATGTCGTTTCAAAGAAACAACTTGCTTTTAATAGTTATCTCAATCAATCACGCTTTGGTTTAACCAGGCTCTACGATACCAATAACTAATATGTTAAAACTATCCTTCAGCGTCTTTATCATACTGCTGTGCTTTGTCAGCTGTAGCACGCCACCACCGCAAGACACCTTGGGGTCTGTTGATATTCGTCAAACAAAAAACAAGCAGAGTGAAGTATTCATTAAACCAAAATCTGAAGAAGAAATAAAAACCGCTTATCTTGATTACATTAAAAATGCTCCCACTACCGACAAATCGCGGCGCATGGCATTTAACCGGTTAGCGGAAATGGAGCTAAATCGAATTAACGTGTTATCTAAAAAAGGTGCTGGCGCTAACAATGATGCCGCAGAAGATCCGCAATATTTAGCATCGTTAAGAAAATCATTGGAGCTATTGCAGATATCATTAAAAGAATATCCAGATGCAAAAAGCAACGATAAAACACTTTATCAGCTCGCACGCATTCAAGATCAATTGGGTGAGTACGACCAATCTATGAACACCCTGGCACTACTCTGTAAGAAATATCCCG
The DNA here is from genome assembly GCA_031425935.1 of Gammaproteobacteria bacterium. Lineage (GTDB taxonomy): Bacteria > Pseudomonadota > Gammaproteobacteria > Pseudomonadales > Cellvibrionaceae > Cellvibrio. Next base: position 9,173 of record JANPKH010000304.1, read on the forward strand.
CATCCATTCATTATGCAGAATCACAGTTTCGAATAGCTGAAAATGCGTTTAGTGAAGGCAAATATATGGAGGCTGAAATGGCCTATTCAGAAGTTATGTTTAATGCCAATGGTGCTACGTTTTATGAGAGATCATTATTTAAACGAGGATGGACGCGCTACAAACAAGGCCTATATGCAGAAGCTGCAGACGATTACTTAGCAGCTCTGGATAAGCATCAGTTCGCTGAGTACGATGCCTTATCAACCAGCGATAAAGCGCAATTCGATGAATATTTTCGCGCGTTGGCTTTAAGCTTTTCCAGTTTACAAAATACTCAGGAGCTGCAAAGTTATTTCGCAGGCTTAACTGATTTCAAATATCTTTATCACAGCTATGAAGTTACTAGCGATATTTACCTAGAACAAGAACGCTATTCCGATGCAGCAGAAATCATAGACCAATTTATATCAACCAATCCTAACTCACCCAATATTCCCTTCGCCTATTTGAAGAAAATGGAAGCTTGGAAAATGGGTAAATTTAAAAATCGCTTTGAAGATACTTTAGAAGTTGCCTACACAAAATTTAACGCTAAAAGTAACTATTGGGTGAGCCATAAGAGCGTGGCTGATCAAGAAAAAATATTAAATGCAATGCGTGAACATGTGCTGCGAGCTGCTACCTACTACCAGGAAGATTACCAGCTAAGCCATAGCAAAACTGATTTTAACCAGGCCAACATTTGGTACAAGCGCTACCTTGAACATTATTCTGCTTACGCACAGCAAGATAAAGTTTATAACCTTTATGCCGAGCTACTTGTTGCCGAAGAACAAAATAAAGATGCTATGCGTTACTTTGAACTGGCGGCCTACGATGGCGACATTGTGCTTAATAAAGAAGCTGCTTACGCAACCATTGTGTTAACCAATAAACTTTATGAGCAAGATAAAGCAAACCCTATATGGCTTACCAAACATATTCACTACGCATTAATTTCCGCTCAACTCTACCCACGTGAACCACGTTATCAAAATGCAGCGCTGCACGCGGCGGAACTAGCCTTAAATAGTGGACATTTTAAAGATGCACTCGCGCTTGCCAATACGCTACCCGATAACACCGGTGACAAAATGCTGTACCAAGCCAATGTGATTAAGGGGCTTGCTTACTTACAATTAAAAGCATTTGCGGATGCTGAAATAATTTTTGGTGATTTATTAAAACAGCATCAAGACCCGGTAGAGCAGAAAAAAAATCAGGATAATTTAGCCCTGAGCATTTATAAACAGGCCGAAAGCAATGCCGCTAACAACCGTATTGAAACAGCAATACAACTCTTTGCTCGTGTGGCACAACGCGCACCCATCTCAGACATAGCGCCAAAAGCTTTGTATGAAGCAATAGCTTCAGCAATGAAGCACGAGCAGTGGGCTATTGCTATTCAACACATTCAACAATTTCAACAACTCTACCCTAAACATGCACTTTACAATGATGCAACCAAACAATTATCAAGCGCATATTTAAACGCAGGCGAAGGAGTAAAAGCCGCGCAGACGTTTGAACAAATATCTGCACAAGAAAACAATCAGGATATTAAAATGGCGACTTTATGGAAAGCTGCCGAGCTGTATGAAGCTAAACATAATACAGATGCTGCCATACGTTCGTTTAGTACCTACGCTGAGAATTACCCGCGTCCTTTTCCCCAATATATGGAAGCAATGTATAAGTTGACGCAACTCCATAAAGAAACAAGGGAGCAAGGTAAGGTTGTTTTATGGCAAGAAAAAATTTCTGCCGCAGATAATCAGGCCCCCAAAGCCATTAAAACGGACAGAACTAATTTTATTGCTGGCTATGTTCAGCTCGACATAGCTAAAAGAATACAAGCGCAGTTTTCGTTAAAACAATTGGTAGAGCCATTGCCAGAAAATTTACGTGCTAAGAAAAAACTTATGCAGGATGCTATAGCTGCGTTTGGTCAAGCTTCTATTTACAACAATCCCGCCATTACTACTGAGGCAACCTTTGCTATAGGAAATATATACCAACAATTTTCCACTGCCTTAATTAAATCGGAACGCCCGCGCAACCTAAAAGGCGAAGAACTGGAACAATATAATATTCTTATTGAGGATCAAGCGTTTCCCTTTGAAGAAAAAGCCATTGAGTTTTATGAAATTAATATGGCACATTCTAAAGAAGGTGTTAACAACCAATGGTTAACACAAAGCTTTAAAGAACTACAAAAATTATTCCCTGTGCGTTACAGCAAAAAAGGCAAACTGGATATCTATCACGATGAAAATTTGTAAAATAAATATATTGGCACGTAGCTTACCTTTTTTGGCGCTAGTGATTTTTATTGCGAGCTGTACGTCCACACCTAACGAAAAGCAACCTACCAAATCAACTTTTAATCAGACGGAAGTCGTAGCATATCAAGAAGCCTTAAAAATCCTCCAAGCCAGCGAGTTAGATGCAGGTAGATTAGATAAAGCCACACTTGAATTAACTAAGCTTGCCAAGGCGCACCCTACTCATCCAGGCGCAGCAATTAATCTGGTTACTGCTTTGTACAAAAGTAAAGAAATCGACGAAGCTAGTCGCGCGCTTGATAACGCAAAAAAAATAAATGCAAATATTCCGGAAATTTATAATTTGTCAGGCTTAATTGATGTAGAAAAAGGCGAATATAATTCGGCAGAAAAAAATTATTTAGCCGCCATAAAAATCAAGAAAAGCTATGCTGAGGCGCATTATAATTTAGCCTTGGTGTACGATATTTTTTATCAGGATTTTGGTTCAGCTATTAACCAGTATGCAGAGTACTTGACCTTAACCGGAAATTCAGACAAAGCTGTTATTGACTGGGTGGCAGAACTAAAACTCAAACAAAAGAGAAAGGGTAATTGATGAAAACCACCTTTGTTTTATTCTCATTTTTTTTATTTGCTTTGCATGCCATTGCTAAAGAAGAAATCGTGGAAGTTGATGCGACGCGGATTAAAGCTAATAAAGATTTGCCTAAAGTCCTGTATGTCGTGCCCTGGAAGGATATGGAAAGCAATAAAAATACCGACCAGAAATTAGTCCTACATGACTTTTTCGGGGATCTTTATGATCCTGTTTTAGCTTCGAGCACGACTCATTCATTGGAAAAATCTTCTCCTCCACTAGAGAATGTTAAAAAATAAAAACAGTCATCCCTTAGAGTTTAGAGTATTTTGCTTTCTTCATGGCTTATGGATAACTGATGGGATTTGTTAAAAAAGTTAAATACCTAAACCTCCCGTTTCGGCCATAAAAAAACCCCACTTTTTAGGTGGGGTTTTTTAAGCTCTAACCAAACTTTAGCTGTTCAGTATTACAGACCGGAAATCATTGTACCTCCCCAATTCCGATATGCGGTGCCGCCAGGGCTTTGATCCGCTCTCATCTTGAGGGCGAGCGTATGGTAAATATCAGTTTGGGTTTTACCGCCCATATCGATAACTCGACCGCCGCTTATACCTGCACCACCCACTAACATTGGGACATTTCCATTAGTGTGCGCATTGGCATCTCCCATATCAGAAAGTTGCGTCACAATAGTTGAACTCAGCAATCCTGCAGCATTCAATTTATCGAACAAATTTTTGGTCAAGCCCTGCATGTAAACGATGTCTTCATTGTACTTAGCCTCATTAAAGTGGTGTGAATCGTGAGATGCACGATTACCCAATTTATCAAATATATGGTTATGAGCATCGTTACCAAAAGCAATAGATACTGAGGCCGTTATATTACACGACAGCGCCAACGTAATGATGTCTGTGTGCACCCTGGCCAGAGCATCAAAACCCATGACAGCGGTATTGGGTAGAGGCGAACATGTGCCAGTTGGCGGCGGATTAGTAGTTGTCAGCGTAGTTTCAATTTCTCGGATAGCGGTGAAGTGACTGTCCAATTTTTCTTTTTCATG
>JANPKH010000305.1:0-3323 GCA_031425935.1 Gammaproteobacteria bacterium
ATGAAGTAATTTCTTTATAATTCAGGTAGTCTAACCGTTGCTATGTTTTATTCTCAGAGGAATTGTTATGCGTTACGAAGAAAATCGTTCCAACCCAATGGCGGCCAAATTAGGTGTTGTAGCGGTAGCGGTGTTAGCTATTGCTGGTATTGCTTATTTCATGATGAAAGAAGAGCCTCCCGCTAAATTACGTGATCTGCCTGCGCCGATTCAGCCAGTAGTAACTGAGGCACCGAAGGCGGTTGAAAAACCTGCGTATGCAGAGCCTACTCCCGCAGCTCGTCCTGAACCTTTACCTGCGTTAAATCAAAGTGATGTTGCAGTTGTCGCTGCATTGCAGGGGCTAAATGTTGACGGATTGCTCCAAATGGTCATTCCTGAAGAAGTATTGCGTAAATTTGTGCGCGCTGTGGATGCTGTTGAAGAGGGAAAATTAATTAATGAATATCGCCCCATAGTGTCACCAAAAGGAGCGCTATTAGTAGATTCTTTTCGTGCCACAGTAGCGGGCAGTGAGCTTGGCACTACTGCTGAGGTTGAGCAGTTTCGCGTGAGCGCCAAAAATTATAAGCGTTACGATGTATATGCAACCATGCTAGTAATGTTGGATTCTGATGCCTCAGTTGCTATGTATAATCGTTTTTACCCGTTACTAAGTGAAGCATATAAAGAGATGGGCTTAAACAAAGGCAATTTTCACTCGGTGCTGATTCGAGCTATTGATAATCTTATTGCGGTGCCAGAGGTTACTGGCGATATAAATTTAGTGCGTCCAAAAGTGTATTACGAGTTCGCTGACCCAGCGCTTGAAAAATTACCTCCTACCCATAAGCTTATGCTGCGAATGGGGCCTGAAAATGCTAGCCGGGTCAAATCCAGTTTGAAAAGCCTACGTAGTAAATTAGTGCAACAGCAAGCTGCCGCACAACGTTAATTCTTCGCTTTCCATCTTAACAATGGCTGCCTTACCCGCAGCCATTTTCATTTTTGGCGCATCAATATTCTCTTTTTTAATAAAATATTTTAAAGCTCACTGAGGTCGGCTTATAAGAATCTCTTTTATCTGTTTGAAAAATATAAGAATTTTCTTTTATAAGTTTTTGGGTGGTTTTCTTAAAACGGTTGACAACGTTGTCTCGTGCGGATACTGTTTGCCAGACGACAACGGGTGAAATAGTTGTCGATATCTAAGCACTAATAAACCATAGGGGTCAGTCATGTATAACAAACTCAGTTCTGCCATTAAAGTGGCAAATCAGAAGTCACTTTTAAGTAAAACCGCACTATTAACCAGTTCAGCTGCTTTTGCGCTGCTGGGATTTGCTGCTCAAGTAAGCGCACAAGCACCTGCTGCGGAAGCAGAAGAGATTGTGGTTACAGGTATTCGTGGTGCTTTGAAAAACGCGATTGATATTAAGCGCAATGCCACCAGTGCTGTTGATGCCATATCAGCTGAAGATGTAGGTAAATTTCCTGATAATAACGTTGCTGAATCTTTGAGCCGTATTCCGGGTGTTGCAGTTTCAGGTCAGTTTGGCGAAGGCGACTCTGTATCAATCCGTGGTGCTAGCAATCAATTTACACATACCAGTCTGAATGGCCAAAATGTTGCCTCAACGGGCTGGTATTCACAACAAGCTATCGACCGTTCATTTAATTATTCAATGCTTCCCTCAGAGCTGATTGCTGGTATGGAAGTGCATAAATCATCTCAAGCTGATTTAGTTGAAGGTGGCGTTGGTGGTACGGTAAATGTAAAAACTCGTAAGCCACTGGATTTAGATGCGAATACTGCTTTTGTAGGCGCGAAGGCCACTCACTCTACAGGTTCTGGCGAAACTGATCCTGATGTTTCTGGTTTATACAGCTTTAAAAATGACGCTGAAACTTTTGGTGTTTTGGTCGCAGCCGGTATGTCTGAATACTCATTAGTGCGTCGCGGTTTTGAAGGTTTGCCATCTTGGGGCGGTCGTGTTTCTCATGACCACTTTGACCAAACCAAAGAGCGTACCGCATTTAATGTGACTGCACAGCTGAAGCCAAGCGATTCAACTGAAATTGGCTTAAGTTATTTGGATCTGAAGTTAAAAGCAGATGGCACTAATACTGCGGCTTGGATTCCTGGAACAAACTGTGAGCTTAACGCTCAGGGCACCCCTATTTACTGTGATTCTCAAAATGGTGCTGCTGGTCAAACCTTTTGGGATGTTCGCCCTCGCTTGGCAACTATGACTTCAAAAACAGCAGATGCCTGGGTTACCTACACCAATGAAGGTACCAAAGCTGAATTACGCTTAGGCCAAACTAAGGCGACTGGTGGTACTGATTTTGAAACGAATTTTGCTTATTTAAACACTACTTCCAACACCAACGGCATTATTGATGCAAGAGGCGACGTGGTTAAGTTTGTTGGCAATTTTGATATGTCGGTAGCACAGCTTCCTACGAGGTCTGAATTTGCAGATGGCAGTACGAATACTCCGGGCAATGGTTATGCAGGTTGGGAAGGCTTGCAAACTGGCGCTACTATTCGTTCACCCAATGATGACAAAGAAACTTATTTCCAAGGTGATTTGACCTTTGAAGTTGATGCTGGAGCCATTAAGTCGCTTAAAACAGGTGCGCGTTATACTGACCACGATGTGACCAATACGCAGGATCGTGCGTTGTTTGTCGGTTTTGATGGTGGCATAGATTCCACAATGCACGATGCAGCTGAATATACCAGCGGTACGCTTACGGGTGGTAATGGCCAACACATTGTTATGCCAGCACCAAACTCAGAGGCGATGATTGACTATGCAAGATCAAAAATATCATCATGGGCTGCAGACCGTTCTTCTTACTCAACAATTAATGAGAAAAATACCTCATTGTATGTAATGGCTAATTACGAAGCAGAAGCGGTTCGCGGTAACTTCGGTTTCCGTTACATATCGACTGATGCAAGCAGTGATTATTATGCGCCCATGTTGAACCCTACTGATGCAAGCGGTTGGGCTACCAATAAAAATTACTCAAGCACCTTATCAACAGATGACGCGAGTTATCACGATGTGTTGCCAAGTTTTAACGTGGCATTTGATTTGGCTGACGATCTGATTTTGCGTGCATCGGCCGCTAAAGTCATTACGCGTGCTAATTACAATGATATGTTTGCACGTACGTCTATTGCGGGTTACAGCGATACAGTTCCGAATAACAGCAGCACGACTAAAGGTAATGTCGGCCTTCTACCATTTACTTCTAATCAGGCGGACGTGGGTGTTGAATGGTACTTTGCTGAAGGTAGCATTGCGTCAGTAGCATACTTTACAAAAGCA
>JANPKH010000306.1:0-2878 GCA_031425935.1 Gammaproteobacteria bacterium
TTAAATCTAAAAAAAACTATCCCTCTTATACTAAAAATACTGTAGCGAATTTATTTTATGAAAACAGTACCCGAACTCGTGTTAGCTTTGAGTTAGCAGCCCGTCATTTATCGATGCCAGTTGTGAATTTAGACCTACAAAGCTCTTCAGAAAACAAAGGAGAAATCATAGAAGATACGATTTTGAATTTGGCTGCTATGGGTGTTGGTACTTTCGTAATACGGCATAAAGAAGAGGGATTACAACATCGTTTAGCTAAGAATATAGGCGATAAAGTGCATTTGGTAAATGCTGGTGATGGCACTAATGCTCATCCTAGCCAGTCTATTCTTGATATAATGACCATCATTGAGCAAAAACCAAAATTAAGCGAATTAAAAATAGCCATTATCGGAAATATCCGACACTCCCGTGTAGCTAATTCTTTCCAATCCATTTGTATAAAGTTGGGCGTTGGTGAGTTAGTCTTAATTTCCCCAGAGCTCTGGAAGCCGCAGAAAGTACATTTTGGGCGTGCAACTCATGATTTGCACGAGGGCTTGTCCGAAGCCGATGTGGTTATTTGTTTACGCGTTCAACATGAGCGTCTATTAGAATCTGAATATTTGGATTTAAAAACCTATAGATGTGATTTTGCTCTGACTCAAAAAAGTTTGTCATACGCAAAACCTGACGCGATGGTTATGCATCCTGGTCCCATGAATCGCGGAGTAGAAATTGATAGCGATATTGCTGATGGACCTCAGTCGTTTATTTTACAACAAGTCACCAATGGGGTATTTGCACGAATGGCGATTTTGGAAGAATTAATTAAGGAATAGATATTCTTAAAATATACCTACGTACTACGCTTTCTGCGCAGTACGTAGGGCCAAACTCGGAAAGTAGGTTCCTACTCAAAACATTATTCCTTATTTCGGTGAATGCAACTGTTGTTTAAAAGATAAAGCCTGTTGTAAATGCTTAAGAATAACCGTTTTGCTCTCGTTCATATCGGCTATAGTTCTTGAAACTTTGAGTAAGCGATGAAAACCTCGTGCTGAAAGTTTCAGTTTAGTCATGGCTTGACTTAAAAATTCTTGCTCAGCAGAGCCTAGCTCACAAACACGTTCACACGCTTTCGAGCTCAAATGTGCATTAATGCAATTTTGCCTGGCAGTTTGTATCGCCCTTATTCTGATTACTTTTTCTCTAATGACCTCGCTTTGCTTATCAACATTACTATTAGGTTTAACTAATTCATCCTGAGGTAAGGCATGTACTGTGATATGCATATCAATACGATCCAATAGCGGTCCTGAAAGCTTGGCTAAATATTTGGCTATTCTGTCTGGCGTGCAGGAGCAATTAGCTTGTGAATTCCCCCATTGACCACAAGGACATGGGTTCATTGCTGCAAGCAATTGGAATTGTGCAGGAAACTCCGTTTGAGCAGCGGCTCTGGAGATGCAAATATGGCCTGACTCTAAAGGCTCTCTAAGGGTTTCAAGCACTTGACGATTAAATTCAGGCAATTCATCTAAAAACAAAACTCCATGATGCGCTAAAGAAATTTCGCCGGGTTTAGGAGGATTACCACCTCCCACTAAAGATACAGGTGATGCAGTATGGTGCGGTGCTCGAAATGGTGGAGATAACCATCCGGAGAAATTAGTTAATTTGCCTCTAATCGAGTTTATAGCGGCGCACTCAAGCGCTTGATTCTCAGACAACTGAGGTAATAATGTGCTAAATCGCCTAGCCAGCATGGTTTTACCACTGCCTGGTGCGCCACTTAGTAATATACTGTGGCCGCCACAAGCTGCGATTTCCATGGCATTCTTAGCATGAAACTGCCCTTTGATATCCGACCAATCTAAATCATGTTGAATTAAGTTAATTTCTGGGCGAGGAGGTAATTGTTGTAGAGGAGTATCCTGACAAAAATAGCTGCAGATTTCGCTTAAACTATTAGCAGTAAAAACACCTTGGTGGCCGGCAAGAGAGGCCTCATCAGCATTGGCGTTGGCAATAATCAGTATTTGTTCATCTTTATGAGCAGCTAATACCGCAGGAATAATTGCAGAAACACCTCTTAGCTCTCCACTTAATGCCAATTCTCCGATGAACTCATAAGCGCTTAAATTTTTATCCGGAATTTGTTTTGAGGCGGCAAGAATGCCTAAAGCGATTGGTAGATCAAAGCCACTTCCTGATTTAGGCAAATCAGCAGGACCTAGATTAACGGTTATTCTGCGACAAGGGAATTCGAATTGGCTGTTAATTATAGCGCTTCGTACTCTGTCTTTGCTTTCTTTCACTGCAGTTTCTGCAAGACCGACAATGGTAAAACTGGGCATTCCATTCGATAAGTGGACTTCTACTGATACGGGTTGTGCCAGAATGCCGATAGTACTGCGCGTTTTAGTAAAGGCGAGGTTCATAAATTTCTATTCCTATTATTGTTGGACTGGTTTAATCGACACAATTTCCTAGGTCGATTTATTTATTTTTATTTTCTTCCTGGAGCAGCAATTCTTCAACTTGCCTTTGTAAATGTTCAAGTTTTTCACGAGTACGAGCCAGGACTTTTGCTTGTACATCAAACTCTTCACGCGTTATGAGATCCATGCGTGAAAAAGTGGATTGAAGAATTTCTTTAAATTTTTGTTGAATGTCTTTTTCAATATTCTGTAGACTGGTGGGAAGAGCAGCGAATAGTTTTTTAGCTACGTCGTCAAATTGTTTGGGATTGAACATGAGTCACTCCATGATTGTTTTTGCAGACAGTCTAACAAAACTATTTGGCGTCGACCATGGCAGTAGGTTAAAATGTATCAGTTATTTTTGCGTAACATCTCAATAACCCCGGGAAAGAAACGTCATCCTGAACGCAGTG
>JANPKH010000307.1:0-5048 GCA_031425935.1 Gammaproteobacteria bacterium
TCTCCCTTTGCCTATCGAACCGGCTTTGCGATGTGCGCAGATGCAAGGTCTAGATGCGCTGCTTGGCAAGCTACTTTTTGGGCAGTTAAGCGCATTAGGACTTTTTGAAAATAATCCAATTGACCTGGTGACATGGCAGCGTGCAGTAAACATGCCCAGCATGTATGAGCGGTGGCTGCAGCAGTCCATACGTGTTTTGGTTGAACAGGGATATTTGTTACAGAACGGCAATGTATTAACTTCAATAGTGGAAGATGGTTTCTCAATCGAATCTATCTGGAATGAATGGGAACAGCAAAAAAACTTATGGGTAGATGACCCTCAATTACGTGCCCAAATATTATTGGTCGACACCGCGTTGAAAGCCTTACCAGAAATTCTTCAAAACAAAGTGCTGGCAACATCCGTCATATTCCCGAACGGATCACTTGAGTTGGTAGAAGGTATTTATAAAAATACTAAAATATCGGATTATTTTAATTCGGTTCTTGGTGAAAATTTAATTGGATATGTGCAAGAGCGCATCCGTGAAAATCCACATGTCAAAATTCGCTTAATCGAAATCGGTGCGGGAACGGGTGGCACTAGTGCGCTGTTATTCGACCAATTAGCACCTTATGCAGAAAGTATCGGTGAGTATTGTTACACAGATATTTCCAATTCATTTTTACTGCATGCCAGGGAAAAATTTTTAGCGAAAGCCCCGTACCTCGTAACTCGATTATTTAATGTTGAAGCGGAATTATCAAACCAGGTGATGGATGCCGGTAGTTATGATGTGGTTATTGCCACTAACGTATTACATGCTACTAAGGACATGCACGTCACCTTACGAAACTGTAAAGCGCTGTTGAAGGGAGAGGGGCAGCTGATGATCAATGAGATTTCAGATTTCAGTCTATTCACTCATATGAGCTTCGGTATGTTGGAAGGCTGGTGGCTGCATTCTGATCACGATTTACGTATTCCAGGTTCCCCTGCGTTAGCTCCGAACACTTGGCGTCATTTGTTGGAAGAGGAAGGCTTTGTCAATATTCAATCACCTGCTGAGGCTGCTCATACCTTAGGTCAGCAGATTGTTATTGCAGAAAGTAATGGTCTTTTGAAACAAACAAATAACGCTGGGTATAAAAAATTGAAGGTGGGGCGCGCTTATCATTCGGCTCTTATCGAACCTGCTATAGCACCCTTTACCGCTGTGGCACAGGAGTGTAATTTCTTTGCTCCTCATCGACCAATTATTTCTAATGTCACTGGTGAAATTTGGCCTACTGAAAATAGGTTGGATGCAGAATATCTTGCACGTCATCTACGTCAACCAGTTCGTTTTTCAGACTCATTGAATACTCTGAAAAATGAAAATGTCACTCTCGCTATCGAGATTGGATCTAAACCGGTTTTATGTAGCATTGGTCAAACACATCTTAAAGATAAAGGGCCGCAATGGGTTCCATCCTTACGCCACAACGGTGATGATTGGCGTGCAATATTGGAATGTCTTGGCCAAATTTTTTCTGCGGGCATCGATATTAATTGGAGCGCACTGTACTCGCAGGAGGATATGCATACGGTAGCTTTACCACCTTATACCTTTATTACTAGCAATCACTGGTTCAAACGCAATGCGACCAGTACTCCTCGAAATGAAATAGATTTTTTGAGCAGTGCGCGCATCACGTCAGGTTCATTTATTACAGAAGCATCAATTACCTCTGCAACAGTAGATGCAACTGTGAGTGATAATTTGACGACAATTATGGCTCGACTTATTCACATGCCAGCCGCCAGTATTGATCGAATTCAATCGTTTTTTGAGATAGGTATTGATTCGATCTCCCTTATGGAGTTTATAAAAGTAGTAGAGGACACCTATAAGATAAAGCTTACGGTGAGTGAAATATTTGAGCTCTATCCAAGCATTGATTTGGTGAGTAAAAAATTGGAAAAAAGTATTGCAGCGATAGAGGAAGTTTCCTAAATAGACTCACGCAGACTTGCAATTTTTTAATTGAACGAAATACAGAAGGAATTATTTGTGAACACTAAATTTCAAACACAGTTTAGCAATAATCAAGTTGATGCTGCATTTCCGCTAACGGATATGCAGCAAGCATATTGGATTGGGGAGCAGGACGTTTACCGGTTGCGTACGGCCTCGATGTTTTATCGCGGATTTTTTACGCAGCATCTGGATCTGGATAGGCTTCAATATTCCTTACTTAGCCTGACGTTAAAGCATCCTGCATTATTTACCTATGTTCTTGCGGATGGCACGCAACAAACTGCAGAAGCACCTGATTTTATTTCGATATCGGTAACAGATTTAAGAAACTTGTCATCGCAACAAAAAGATTTATTTCTTTCAACCAGAAAAGATTCTTTAAAAGATGATTTGCCTCCTATGGGCAATATGCCACATTTTTCTTGTTTCGTAGATCAAACGGAAGATGGTTTTTATCTGCACTTTTTGTTAAGGCTAATCGCAATTGATGGCCGTTCAATTATGATATTTTTTAGTGAGCTTACCGCAATATATTTGGATATACCGGTAGCTAAAGACAGCGGCTATTTATTTAAGGATTTTGTACAGTTGCAACTGGATCACAAAAATACGGAAACATATCAGCAGTCGTTAAAATACTGGAATGATCGCACTGATGACCTGCCTAATTCACCCGAAATACCAACTGTCAATTTAGAAAAAATTCCAGAAAAGTCGAAATTTACTCGATCTCGAATCAGTTTAAACTCATCTGAAATTGCAAATCTTAATCAGCAGGCGAGAAAATGTGGCGTAACCATTAATGGCTTACTTTGCACTGTGTATGCAGATGTTCTTCGTCTCTGGTCACGCAACACTTCATTTACACTCAACCTCCTGATATCAAGACGGCCATATGGCGATGAAAAGTTTGCCGGTGTGATTGGTAACTTCAGCAGTACGCTATTGCTTGAAGTTGACTCCACCTCCGAAGTGTTTCAGGAGCGTGCTAAAGCTGTGCAAAGACAACTTTATCGCGATATGTCTCACACGAGTGTTTCCGGCGTTGAAATGATTCGCACCATGCGCAATAAAAGCGGCACCTTGTCAGCAATGCCTATTGTATTCGCAAGTACATTGGGCCTGGAAATGACAAAGGAAACAATTACTCCTCAGGCAATGGGGTGGTCAATGATTGATGAAGGGTTGAGGACCCCACAAGTTTGGCTAGATCATCAAGTGTATATGGCGGATGAACAACTCATATTAAATATGGATTTCGCCGAAGGCGTATTTTTACCAGAATTTGCGGATGAATTTTTTTGTGTATACAAAACTCATTTAGCTGCAATCCAGAATGCATCCTTTCCAAATAATGAAAGATTGCTACCGGAACTACCCGGGCGATGTCTCGAAGCGCGCAATGCGGCTAACGACACGGAAAAGTTTTTGCCGGATGGCTTGCTTCAAGATTTTTTTTCACAAGCAGCTCATGATTATCCATGTAAGGCAGCGATTATTTCGGATGAGCGCACGCTTAATTATTTCGAATTGTGGCAACTTACAACACATTTGGCGGTAAGACTCCGTCAGTCTGGCATTTGCAGTAACAGGATAGTGGCAGTTATGGCCCGTCGTGGCTGGCGTCAAGTGGCGGCCCTTATGTCAAGTGTTCAAGCGGGCGGTGCGTACTTGCCTATTGCAAGCGACTTACCAATATCGCGAAAAGAATATTTGATGGCGCAGGATGGTGTAAAGGTCTTATTGGCAGAGCGCGACTTACTAGAAGGTTTAGTGGTGCCTCCGGGTGTTGAGCTGCATATTTTGGAAGATGTTTTAACAAATGAAATACCTGCTGGTGCGGCATTTCTACCGTCAATTCAAACCCCTGAAGATTTGGCATACGTCATTTTTACATCAGGCTCCACCGGACAACCCAAAGGGGTTGCCATCAATCACTGCGGTGCAGTTAATACTATTCAAGATGTCATTTCACGCTTTGGAGTAACGAGCAACGACCGTGTCATTGGCATATCGGCTTACAATTTTGACTTGTCAGTATTTGATATTTTTGGCTCCCTCGGGACCGGTGCAACCCTGGTGCTACCGCCGCACAGTGATACGCCCTCGCCGGATGATTGGGGACGTATGGCGAGAGAGCATGGCGTAACTATTTGGAATACTGTGCCTGCGTTATTGGAGATGCAAATAGAGTATTCAGGTTTACGCGCTGCTTCAGATTTAGCGTCACTCAGGCTGGTTATGCTAAGCGGTGACTGGATTCCAGTGTCACTTCCGGGGCGGCTTAATGCGGTGGTTCCTCATGCAGCTTTTGTTAGTCTTGGAGGGGCTACTGAAGCGTCCATTTGGTCCAATTATTTTATTGTAGAGGGTGCTGCTGATCCCTCATGGGACAGTATTCCCTATGGCTGGCCGTTGAGTAATCAACGCTTTCACGTTCTGGATCAATACTTGGAACACGTACCGACCTGGGTTCCTGGTGATCTGTATATTGGTGGCATAGGTTTGGCGCAGGGCTATTACAAGGATTCAAAGCGCACGGATGAAAGCTTTATCATTCACCCAAAAACTGGCGAGCGTTTATATCGAACGGGCGATGTGGGTCTTTATCATCCCAGTGGCTACCTTGAGTTTCTGGGGCGAAGTGATAACCAGGTAAAAATTCGAGGTTTTCGTATTGAGCTGGGAGAAATTGATGCGGCGCTGGAGCGTTGTCCGGGTGTCCGTGGCGGCGCAGCAATTGTACGCACCGTTGGTGAAGTCGACAAACAACTGGTTGCTTTTTATGTTCGCCGAAATTCGGATGCGAACGAGACATCAATACGCGAGCATCTCGCAACATCTTTACCCGACTACATGATTCCAACTTTAATCGCTGAACTCGAACAAATGCCAGTTACATCTAATGGAAAAATTGATCGTAAGGCTCTGCTTTTGTTAGCCACTCAATTGGTTGAGAACGATAGGGAAAAAATTGGTCCTCGCAACGCTACGGAAGAAAAACTTGTCGACTTGTGGCAGCAGTTGTTGGGTGTTGGTGTTCCAG
>JANPKH010000308.1:0-2461 GCA_031425935.1 Gammaproteobacteria bacterium
TGCTCGCAAAGCATTGATAGAAGAGTTTGCACAAATTTTTGGGGTAACAGCAAGCACTGTTTATCGTAAACTTCGTCAATCTGTTGATTTTAGTCATCATAAGCGTAAGGACTTTAATCAACCAAGAGCGATTTCTTCGGATGATATGCTAATGTATTGTCGTCTTATCGCTGCTCTTAAAATACGAACAAGTAATAAAAATAATCGACATCTGTCTACTCCAAAGTGTATTGAAATACTCGAATTACATGGCGTTGAAACAACCAATGGCTTAATAAAAGCACCAGAAGGTTTACTTAAAAGAAGCACTGTTAATCGTTACATCACTCAATGGGGATTTGCTCATCAATCCATGTTATCTGTTGAGCCAATTGTTGTTCGATTTGAAGCCGAAGAAAGCAACGATTGCTGGCAATTTGATTTTTCTCCATCGGATTTAAAATATTTGGAAAACAGTAATGGACAAAAATTGTTTATTGCCAGTGTTACCGATGATAAAAGTGGTGCGCTTTATTCAGAATATGTAGAAGCTGCAGGCGAAGACACATTGACAGCTTTAAAGTTTTTATTCAGAGCAATGTCTGCAAAAAAAATAGCTGGATTTCCTTTTCAAGGAATTCCAAAAATGATTTATACCGATAATGGTGCTTTTGCAAAAAGTACTATTTTTAAAAGGGTATTAGCATGCCTTGGCATTGAACTCAAAACACATATGCCCAGAAATTCTGATGGTAGGCGCACCACCGCACGTGGAAAAGGAAAAGTTGAGCGCTCCAATCGTACCTTAAAAGAATCTTTTGAAACTTTATTTCACTTTCATAAACCTTCTTCACTCACCCAGGCGAATGAATGGTTAATCAACTATTTGTGTCAATATATTGAAATGCCACATCGTTCTGAAAAGGCCACACGAATTCAAGTTTGGCTTAAGTATTTACCTAAAAACGGTTATCGACAGATGTGTTCCTGGGAAAAATTTTGCCAATTTGTACGGGAGCCCGAAACCCGCCTTGTGGGCCCTGATGCCTGTGTCAACATAGAGAGCATTTCGTATCAATTAATACCAGATATGGCAGGAAAAGAAGTTATTTTATTATATGGTTTATTAGATAATGAAGTGTATGTGGAATTCAATGAACAAAAAATGGGGCCGTTTTATCCCAGTAGTGGTCCTATACCACTAAACTCATATCGTAAACACCAAAAAACAAAAACTGAAAAACTGGCTGATGATATTGCAGATTTGGCACAATCTATTTCTGTTCCCCTATCGGTAATGACAGGAAATGATACTCAAACTATTGAGCAATTAGAGAAAGCACGGGTGATTACCAAAACACAGTCTTACATTCCTTTTGAAGAGGATAAGCTAGCATTATTTGCGAGTAAACTGGATGCCCGACAAGCCATTGCCCGTTTTTTAGGTAAACCATTAGCTGAGCTGCTCCCGCAACAACTCAATGTAATTAATCAAATCCTTGAAGAAACATTAAATAAAGAAGCAGTTGAATCCAGAGTGAGGCAATATTTTACCTTATCTCTCCATCAAGTATTAAATAAGGAGTAGTACGTGTATTCAGAAGTTATGGAGTTTTTTGGTTTAAAAAAACCGCTTGTTTGTGCAAGTTATTATGAAACTGAACAACGAAAAAAACTCTATAAAGAGTTAAAGTTTCTGGTTCAAGCTGGTGGCATTTATGCTTTAACTGGAATGGTAGGTGCGGGAAAAACGACTTTATTAAATCAGATTCAAAAAGAATTAGAGCTCGAGAATAACATCATTGTATCACGCTCCCTCTCCACTGAAAAAAATAAATTGAATGTAAGTACCATCTATTTGGCATTATTTTATGATCTTACCAAAACAGATAAAAACTTCAAAGTTCCCATGCAAGGTGAAAAAAGAGAACGTCAATTACTCGATTTAATAAAAAAACAAAAAAAACCAGTGGCTTTATTTATTGATGAAGCACATGACATCCATGGGCAAACTTTAACTGCTTTAAAACGTATTATTGAGGTTGTCGATCATGGTGGTTGTCAATTGTCTATTATTCTGGCAGGACACCCTAAATTAGGTAATTCTTTATCTAAATCAAGTATTGAAGAGATTGGAGCCCGAACTAAAATATTTAGTATTGATAGTGCTATGGGAAATTTGGACAAATATGTTGAATGGCTTTTTAAACAATGTATGAATGAGAAAATCAAGGTGAATGATATTATTACGCCAGAAGCGTCACTGCGATTAGCCCAAGCTTTAATTACACCCCTTCAAATCCATAAATATTTATCCTGCGCGATGGAAATTGCATATGATGCGGGAATAAAACCCATTACCGAAGAAGTTATTAATAAAGCCCTTGCGCCTGATCTGAATTCTTTGGAAGCCCAGCTTGCGAGAATTGGATATCAGCTTCCTGCTGTCTGTGAGTTTCTCCATGCCTCTCCAAAAGAAGTG
>JANPKH010000309.1:0-3523 GCA_031425935.1 Gammaproteobacteria bacterium
GCAAGAGCATTACTGCTACCAATAATTTGACTACTCGAAATTGGTACATTCACAACTACGCTGGATGTTGATACTTTAAAAATAGGTAAAGAAATTTTGCCAACAGGGCTTCCACTAGCAGTGCAATGAGCAGTAACGCAACTCAGATTATTAGAACCGTTGCTCACTGATATTTTTGCAGTTTTTAAACTTGTGAACGCAGCATTATGCAATTGCGCGTTGTGGTTGAAAGTTATTTTGCTATTAGCATCGTAAGTTTGCAAGCCGTTACTAAAGGCTGCGTAACAAGTATTCGCAGGCGTTACTGCATTGGCAAAAGAAGATATTGTAAAAAACAATAATGCGCAGCAAGCAACCATTGCCCGCGATGACAGCTTAAGCAATGACCTCGCCTGAATCTCAACAAGTGAGCCATGTTTTTTATAAGTGCATTCCATAACGTCATGTCTCATCAGTATTCTTATTGCCTTGGCATCTCAGCCTAATTTATTTATTTTTTGTTGCTGTCACAACCACTTTAGTTTTGCTGCGCGCATTTTCAGATGCTTTTTTAACAGCATTTCTAAGCATCAACGGTGCTAATCTTTTGCGAATATCGCCACTGACTTCCGGTAATGATTTTGGTGCAGCTTGTACTATGTTGGTTACGCGAACCAAATATAATTCGCCATCAATATAAAAAACATCTGATGTTTCACCTTTCTTTAAAGCCGCAATCTTTTGTTCCAGAGATTTATTCAAGAGCCCTGCTTTACTGCGGCCTTGTTGAAATTGTAACCGCAACTCTTGCTGCCATGCACTTGCTGACCCGGCCCAATTAGTGGTGTTGCGAATGGTATTAATTTTCTTTAATAACTGGTCCCGCAGTTGTTCATCCAGATTTTCCGGTGCTTTTAATAATTCAAAATCTCGTACGGCTTCAGCACCGAATTCTTCCGGATGTTTGGTGTAATATTCCTGCACCATTTCTGCCGTGACCGGCTCCGGTGTTACATGTTTTTGTAGATACTCTTTAACGTACAACTCCTCTTCATACGCCTTACTTAAATTTTTTATTTTCGCAATTTCCTCCTGTGACAGCTCTTTTAAAACAAGCTGCTTCATGGCACGGCTGGCAATTAAGCTATCTAATATTTTTTGCTGTAACCCGGCATCTGCACCTGTTATATACGCGCGATCAAAGCTTCGCTCTATCATAAAGTTAACGTCAACATCGGTAATGGGTTCATCATTAACTTTTGCTAATACTGTTATAGACTTGTCACCGCAACTGGATAAACCCATAAGGCAGATTGATGCAACTGTTAAAGCCACAATATTTATTTTCTGCCGCGCTAAAAAAATATTTCGCAACAACATGAGCGTTATTCCTTGCGCTTAATTTTAATGGTTTTCAGTAAGCGCTCTGTTTCTTCTACTTTGGCCTGGTTGCGCAATTGATAACGGATGTCGCCCTCAACAGATTCAACTGGACGTTTTACCACTTGCGGACCTTCAAGCATTTTCACTACGTGAAAACCAAAAGGTGTTAAGAATGGCTCCGAAATATCACCCGGCTTCAACGCTAATAATTTTTTGGAAAACTCAGGATCAACTGCGCCTTCTTGCAACCAACCAAGATCACCACCTTTTTGCGCAGAGACAGTATCTTCAGAAAGTGCTTTAGCTACTACTGCAAAATCTTCGCCTTTTTGTAGACGACTGTATGCCGCATGCGCACTACTTAATTTCGCCTTACGTTCAGGCTCACCCATGTTACTGTCAACGCGTATCAAAATATGCGCCGCATGTACTCGCTGGGTTTCATATTGCGCAGCATTATTCGCATAATATTTATGCACAGTATCGTCATCCACTGATTGCTTTAAATGCTCTTCAAAATAGCGACCAATTAACATTTGGCGATGAAACTCTTCCAACTCTGCTTCTATTAAATCCTTATCGAGCTTATCGGTTTTTGCAATTGCAGCAACCAATGCTGCACGTTTAACGTACTCGTCTAATGCTCGGTCTACTCTGGCTTTATCTTGTTCTGGTACACGTTTAAACTTTAAGTAAGCATTAAACTCAGCCTTAGTGATGTCGTGTCCATCAACGGTTGCCAATACATTTGAGTCCTTACAACCCGTTAAAAATGTAGCGGTAATAAAAATTGCCGCAATAATTTTTTTATTCATAATCCGTTACCACCTGTTCAATAAAAATTTTTACAATGTTGTTTAAAAATCGACGGCCCTTCAGGGTATATCGATCACTTTATTTTGTACGGCTGCTAACCTCCGTAACCATAGCTGCCACCGTAGTCACTACCCCACCAATCCGGTTCGCTGCTGTTACCATAGCCACTACCATAGCCACCGCTATTACAAGCATAATCAAGATATTCATTCATCTGAGCGATGTGCGCATCTGCAGTAAATGAACCGCCAGTAACTGTGCCATAACCATCAGAACTAGTGCTATGCACTAGAAGATGATAGGTGCCTATCGGAAGACGCGCAATTAATCCCGAGGACTTTGCGCAAGTGCCGGAAGAGAGGTGAACTAAGCCACCATCTGCCGTTCGTATATTAACTACAGCATTAAAAGCACTGGAATTCACTTTAATGACATAATCATTTTCTTCAGTAATTTCTAATGGAATATCAGCTACTTCTGGTGCCATTAATTCGCGGATGGCCAATATAGCGGGGTGCATAGCTGGTTTGGGGACTGGCAGACGTGTTGGTACAGGGGTAAAGCGATCTACACCTGTACCATCACCGAGCTGCCCATATGCGTTATAGCCCCAAGCCCAAAGACGGCCGACATTGTCTTTTGCCAAACTGTGGTTAGTGCCAATAGCCACTTCAACAAATTTTGCACCCAGTAACGCTGTTCTATTTACTAAAATTGGCGTTAAGCTAATTTGACGACTGCCGTCACCCAGCTGCCCATTAGAATTAAGCCCCCAAGCCCATAAACGCCCTTGGTCATCAAGCGCTAGGCTATGTGTATTACCCGCTACCACCGACACCATTTTAGCCATTCCCAAGGCTGATAAATCAACGGAAACGGGAGTGTATTGAACATTGGTATTTCCATTACCCAATTTGCCATACGCGTTATTTCCCCATGCCCATACCCGAGATGACTCGTCCAGCGCAAGCGCATGAGTATCCCCAGCCGAGAAATCAACAACTTTGACGCCGTTAAGTGCAGAAAGATTAACTAGTGCTGGAACAATGGGAGAAGTGTTCCATCCAGTACCCAAGGCTCCATAGTTATTAGCTCCCCATGCCCATAATCGCCCGATATCATCCAACGCCATACTGTAGCTGGAATGGTATCCTGCCCCACTTACCGTAATTATTTTATGGTTACCCAACGTCGCCAAATTGCTGAGAATTGGGGATGTTTTACCTTGAGTCGTGCCATCACCTAGCTGGCCACTATTATTATCACCCCATGCCCATACTCGGCCTAAAGTATCCAACGCAAGACTATGATAACGAGCACTAGAGACTGACACGATTTCCGCTGC
>JANPKH010000310.1:0-15495 GCA_031425935.1 Gammaproteobacteria bacterium
GTAGTTCTGTGGGGAGCTTTGGCAATGCTAATGACAGGAATTGTTGGACACTTTTTTGGTGTTGTAGGTTAAGTTTCATCGCAATATTGTTTCTAATGCACGACTCATTGCCTGATTAATTGCAGTGAATTTTTGCGTGTCCTGCAAAATTTCTTCAGCTGTTTGTACGTAAATTGAGTGATCCAAATCCTCCGCGCAATTTTCAATCAAGGCTATTGCTGAAGCTCTGGTTGTTTCTAAATGAAATTGAAACGCATAAATTTGCTCGCCAATAACATAAACTTGATTTGCACATGCTGTGCTGCTGGCAATGAGCGTTGCTCCCTTAGGTAATTCAAAAGTATCGCCGTGCCAATGAAAAACCTCAGCACAATTATCCAAAATCTGTGCAATAGAATTTTCACGCGCAGAGGTGCTTATGGTGATGGGGAACCAACCAATTTCACGATGAGCATTTTGGGTGACTTTGGCACCTAGTACACATGCAATAAGTTGCGCACCGAGACAGATGCCTAGCAATTTTTTGCCAGACGCGATGCTCGCTGCGATAAAAGCTTTTTCAGCTGCTAACCATGGATATTCGGTTTCATCATAGACGCCCATAGGGCCACCCATAATAATCAATACATCAAACGTGTCCAACTTCGGAGCCTGTTCGCCTTTGTACCAATGAGTGGTGGTTAGGGTGTGACCTTGCGTGATTAAATCCTGATAGATGCTACCGGTGTCTTCAAAGGCAACGTGTTGTAGTGAATGAATGCGCATTTGCTACCCCAGGAAAGAATTTAAGCGTAATTTTAGAGCTATCAGTGTAGCTAAGCCAATGCTTTAAGCCCATTTTGTTTGGCTAATAAGGTATACTCGCGCAATTTTTATTCAATAGTTTTTTTCAATAGGTAAATGATCTTGATCGGCAAATTTTTCAAAAAAATTCTAGGTTCCGGGGCGACACAAAATTCATCGGCGTCGCAATCACAACAGCCTCAACCCGCCAATAGTCGGTCGAACGATAAGGCCCAAGTGAACCCTAATCAGGCGAATTCAAAAAATGTGGCCTCTAAACCGGCAACACCTAAAAACGTTGGGCATCCCCAAGCTGAGAAAAGCCATGCGAGTCGCGAACATAAAAAGCCGCAACATAAATCCCATCGTTCTGATCAAGCTTCAGTACGCTCTACGCCAGTGCGCTCACCTAAAAGTACTATTCCGTTAGTGCCTTGGGATCCAGCATCCTTTGTGGTTGAAGCGATTGAAGGTAAAACGCGTTTCTGTGATTTTGATATGGCTGATGAATTGCTGCATGCGATTGCTGACTTAGACTTTAAATACTGTTCACCTATTCAAGCGCAGTCGTTACCTTATGCTTTACGCGGCCAGGATGTTGTGGGTAAAGCGCAAACAGGTACAGGGAAAACGGCTGCTTTTTTAACGGCTATTATTGATGATTTGTTGAAAAATCCTATCGCGGAAAAGCGCTACGCTGGTGAAGCCCGCGCATTGATTATTGCCCCTACACGCGAACTCGTCATTCAAATTGCCAGCGATGCAAAACTGCTGTGTAAGTACACTGATTTAAAAATTCATACGTTAGTGGGCGGTATGGATTACGCCAAGCAACAACGCCATTTACATGATGATCTTGTCGATATTTTGGTGGCAACACCGGGTCGTTTACTAGATTTTTGTGGCAATAAAGATGTTTACCTGGATCAGATAGAAGTTCTTGTTATCGATGAAGCAGACCGTATGTTGGATATGGGTTTCATTCCACAGGTTCGACAAATCGTGCGCCAGTTACCGAAACGTGAAGATCGACAAACCCTGTTTTTCTCCGCAACTTTTACTGACGAAGTGCGCAATCTCGTTGAGCAGTGGACTTTTGAACCTATCACTATTGATATTCAACCAGAAAGTGTTGCAACCGATTCGGTTGATCAACATATCTATCTGGTTTCCACTGAAGAAAAATACACACTTCTCTACAATCTTATTCAACAAGAGCATGCCGAAAGCATGATTGTGTTTGCGAATCGTCGCGATGAATGTCGTGACTTGCAAGAAAAGTTACAGCGTCACGGAGTTAATGCTGGTTTGTTATCAGGTGAAATTGCACAAAATAAACGCGTGTCGACATTAGATGCTTTTAAAAGCGGCGAAATTAAAGTGTTAGTTGCAACCGATGTCGCAGGGCGCGGTATTCATATTAGTGGCATTAGTCATGTGGTTAACTTCACTTTACCGGAAGAACCGGAAGATTATGTTCACCGCATTGGTCGCACTGGTCGTGCCGGTAAATTAGGTACGTCGATTAGCTTTGCCTGTGAAGATGATGCGATACTGCTTGAACCTATTGGAAGATTGTTAGGTGCTGAAATTAAATGCGAGCAACCGCCTGAGTATTTGTTGCTGACGCCTCCGGAGTTATCGCCAGCACCAAAAAGTTCGCGTGATGACCGCAGCCGTCCATCGGGAGCACGGACTAATCGCACTGGTAATCGTAGTGGGAATCGTTCGGGTGGGCGTTCGCGCTAAGGTGAGTGTCTCAGAAAGTATGTTGAGTATCGCAGATCTTAGAAAGTGTAGTGAGCATCGCTAAAGGCTCAGATGCGTCGATGAAAACGGTTAGTAAAGGGAAATAGTTAAGTAACTAAAAATAGCTAGATGGGTTGGGTATGTCATCGTCAAAATCGGCGTTAATCGTATTGCATGTTGGTGCATTTATGATGGCGGCCACTGTTTTGTTTTCGCAAGTTATAACTTTACCTGCGTGGGATATTACCGGTTATCGTACCTGGATTGCAGCTGCGGCGTTATTTTTGTGGGTTTGGTGGCGCGAAGGCGGCGTTGGTTTAGGCTCTACCCGTGATTACTTCCGCATGGCTATTCTCGGTGCTTTGTTATGCGTGCACTGGATTACTTTCTTTCATTCAATGCAAGTTGCCAATATTGCCATAGGCATGCTTTCACTTTATGTTTATCCGGTGATGACCGTATTTATGGAACCCTTGCTTAAAAAGGTTCGTATAGATTGGCGTGATGTCGTTATTGGGGTTTGGGTATTCGTTGGTATTTCTTTTCTTGTTCCTGAATTTGATTTTGCTAATAACATGACCCAAGGTGTGCTTTGGGGCGTGCTTTCAGCCTTTACGTTTGCATTACGTAACTTGCTGTTAGGGCATTGGTTTAGCGATCAATCCGCCGCGCGTTCAATGAGTTATCAAGTATTAGTTGTTGGCGTGTTGATGACACCCGTACTCCTCACATCACCGCATGTACCCTCGCAGAATGATTGGTGGTTACTGCTCGTTCTTGGTTTTGTTTTTACTGCTTTTTCACATACTCTGTTTGGTTTTGCGTTGCGTTTTCTTAAAGCTAAAACGGTTGGTTTGGTTGCTTGTATGCAGCCTGTGTACGGTGTGATATATGGCGTAATTTTCCTTCATAGTGTTCCTGAGTTATCCACTCTACTGGGGGGCGTTATCATCGTCGCTGCTGCTATTTATGAGTCGATCCGTGAACATAATAAAACAACAGTTACTGCGTAAATTCCCATCTACTTTTTATTCTCATCTTGCGTTTGATCTTGTTCCAAGCTCCCACAGCAAATCTATATGCTTGATATCTGTCTAACCTTTTCCTGGTTTTGAAAACCTATCCCTAAGCTCGTCTGAGTAAAAATACCGGAATTAGGGCTTTTTATAAAATATTGGCTACACTCACTAAATCATTATTTTTATTTAGTGAGTAATTTCTCATGAACAAAATTCTCATTGTAGAAGACAGCGATATAGTCATGAAGGTATTGCGGCATTTAGTCGGGCAGTACTCTCAATATCAGCCAGTTTTTGCTACATGCATGGCGCAGGCTCAATCGCTGATCGCTGAGCATAGCGATATTTTTGCAGCGTTAGTGGATATCAATTTGCCTGATGCTCCTAATGGGGAAATCGTTGATTATGTGCTAATAAAAAACATTCCAGCCATTATATTAACCGACACCTACAATGAAGCATACCGCGAGCTTTTGTTCAATAAAGGCATAGTGGATTATGTTACTAAAGAAGGCCGTTTTGCTTACAACCAAGCAATAGGAATGATTCAGCGTCTAGAAAAAAATCAGCAGATAAAAGTGTTGGTAGTGGATGACTCAGATGTGTCGCTTAAACGTATGTGTGATCTGTTGCGGCGACATTTATTTCAAGTCAAAGAAGCTGTTAATGGCGTGGATGCAATAAAAGTATTACTGGAAAACCCCGATATTAAATTGTTGATTGCTGATTACAATATGCCGCGTATGGATGGCTTTGAATTGGTAAAAAATTTACGTTATAAGTATGAAAAAACCAATTTAATAATAATTGGAGTATCAGGAGAAAGCAATGAGGCACTCTCTGCAAAATTTATTAAGCATGGTGCTAATGATTTTTTGCGCAAACCTTTTCATCCTGAAGAATTTTATTGCCGTATTATTCATAATCTTGAATACCTGGAAATGAATGACCTAATTACTGACGCTGCAGAACGTGATTACCTTACCCGTCTATATCATCGCCAATATTTTTTTAATACTGCACATGACAGTTACAGTAGTGCTCAAGAAAAATCTCTACCATTAGCATTGGCGGTTATCAACGTAGATAATTTCAGAGAGATAAACGATAATTATGGGAATGAATGGGGCGATTATGCATTAAAGCATATCGCTCATGGATTGCATAAAATGCTCGAACGGTTTTTGCTTTGCCGTGCTGACGGGGATAATTTTTTTGTGATGATGCCAGGGCTTGATAATGAAAAGGCGGAAGCATTTCTTAGCAGTGTACGCCAATTATTATCTGCTGAAGAATGTGTCGTTAATGGTGATGTGCATCATTTTTATTTTAGTATCGGGGTAACCAATCACAGTGAAAATGGCATTGATGCCCAAGTAAGGCAGGCAACTAAATTAATGTATCTTGCGAAGGATGCTGGTGGAGATATGGTATTGAGTGATGAAGATGAAGACGTACATTAAGCAGTTTTTTTGGTTCGTAGTGCTTTGATCCATAATGTGATAAACAGTACCCCTGTAAAAAATAATCCTGCAAGTGCTCCATATAAATGTGAATCCACTGCAACCATAACAGGTATTAAAGATTGCAATTGATTTTCTTGAAAGCCAGGTTGGTGTTCGTGGAATATTTTCGCAAATATTAGCCCTAAGAATGCATAACTCAACCAGCGATTGCGGAAACTATTCAGTAACAAGCCTGCCACAATTAATCCATGAATGATGCCAGACAAGCCGCGGTAGAAAGATAACTCAGGATTCCACAATAACGTACCCACACCAACTGCCAGCGCTGAACTTATTAATAAGGGTATATATATTCTTAAAGATATTTCGCGCAGCAACGAAAAACCAACTAGTAAAAACGCCGCTAAATTCATTGCGAGGTGGGCAAAGCCGTAGTGAACAAAGTTCCCGGTAAAGAGGCGCCAATATTCGCCTTCTATAATTTCAGTGCGGTTAAACTCGAGTAAGGGTTCCGTACTCGGTCCGAATGCACTAAACATTATTGCTAGGGCGCTTAGTGAAACGGAGAGTACAAGGCTGGGGGTAAATGTAAGTCTGAGCAAATTACTTCGCGCCCGCATTCTCAAGCGCCAAGATAAACTCTTCGGCCAAGCGATGAGTTTTTATCATTTGCAGAAATGTTTTCCCTTCGGGGCCGACGGCATTAACATCTTTGTTAGCTTCTACAAACAGCTTTACAAAGGTAGCGAAATTTTCACCGCGCATACCGCGATAAGCCTTTTCTAACAAATGAAAATCTGCGTTAACGCCGGTAGGTGGTGTGAAGGTTAAAAAAGTGGCGATGCGGGCATCATCAAATATTTCACCTAGTACTTTTTCTTTGTCTTTGCGTAAGCTCATTTTAAATTCCTAAAATTATTTTTCCAGTCCCAGGCTAAAGTTTGCAGATGGGATATCAGCTTTTATTCAGCCGTTCAATTTTTTCAACAGTAATTCATTTAGTGCTTGAGGGTTTGCTTGGCCTTTACTGGCTTTCATCGCTTGACCGACAAAGAAGCCAACCATTTTTGCGCGTTTAGCTTCGTCTGCAGCTCGGTAGTCTTCGACTTGAGTTGCATTTGCTGAGATGATGTCGTTAATAATTTTCTCCAGCGCACCCGTATCGGAAACTTGCTTTAATCCTTTGGTTTCAATGATCGTATCGGCATCACCTTCGCCATTGCAAATCGCCTCAAACACTTGCTTAGCGATTTTACTCGACAATGTGCCGTCCTTAATACGCATAACTAAGCCGGATAACAATTCCGGTGTTATAGGCGATTGATCAATACGTTGTTCGCTGCGATTCAAATAAGCACCTAAGTCCGCCATAATCCAGTTGGCAACAAGTTTTGCTTCGCTTGAAATGTTTGCGGCTTTTTCAAAAAACGCTGCTGTAAATTTGTCCATGGTAATCTGGCCAGCATCATAATCACTTAAGCCAAAATCTCTAACAAAGCGTGCACGTTTTGCTTCCGGTAGCTCAGGCATCTGTTTGCGCACAGATTCGATATATTCATCGTCGATTATTACCGGCAACAGATCTGGACAAGGGAAATAACGGTAATCGTTGCTGTCTTCTTTGCTGCGCATAGAGCGCGCTTTTTTGGTGTCGCCATTGTAGAGGCGAGTTTCTTGTTTTATTTTTCCGCCATCTTCCAAAATATCAATTTGGCGTTCAACTTCCAGAGCAATACATTCTTCCATAAATTTAAAAGAATTTAAATTTTTGGTTTCAGTGCGTGTGCCCAGTTTTTCCTGGCCACGTGGGCGTACAGAAATATTGACGTCGAAACGCATAGAACCTTGCGACATTTCACCATCGCAAATTTCAATAGCCGTTACAATGGAATGCAATTTTTTTGCAAAAGCTACGGCTTCTTCGGCAGTGCGCATGTCAGGCTCAGTGACCACTTCAATCAGTGGTGTTCCTGCGCGATTTAAATCTATGCCGCTCATGCCTGCAAAATCTTCGTGAAGGGATTTACCTGCATCTTCTTCCAAATGCGCATGGTGAATACGAACGCGTTTTGTTCTTCCTTCACCCAGTTCTAAATCCACATAACCTGGCCCAACAATTGGTTCAGCGAGTTGTGTGGTTTGATAGCCTTTAGGTAAATCAGGATAGAAATAATTTTTACGTTCAAACACAGAACGTTTACCAATTTCTGCATTGACGGCCAAGCCAAACATAACCGCGTAGCGAAATGCTTGTTCATTGGCGACGGGTAACGTACCCGGTAATGCTAAATCAATAGCGCAAGCCTGGGTATTTGGTTCGGCACCAAAGGCAGTGCTCGCACCTGAAAATATTTTCGTTTTAGTGGCGAGCTGTACGTGAACTTCCAGGCCAATGACGGTTTCCCATTGCATCTTTTATTTTCCTCTTAAGCAGCTCTTGTTATTCAATGCCGGGTGCGGATTGTTGGTGGAATGTGGTGGCTTGTTGAAATTGATGTGCAACATTTAATAATTGCGCTTCCGCAAAAAAATTGCCTATTAGTTGCAAACCAACAGGTTTGTTGTCCACCAATCCGCAGGGAATTGATAAGCCGGGTAAACCCGCCAAATTTGTGGCGATGGTATAAATATCTTCTAAATACATGGCGACCGGGTCTTTCGATTTTGCGCCAAATTTAAATGCGGGTGATGGTGATGTCGGGCCAATAATAATATCGACTTGCGTAAATGCGTCGACGAAATCTTGTTTAATTAGGCGTCGAACTTTTTGTGCCTTGCTGTAGTAGGCATCGTAGTAACCAGCAGAAAGTGCATATGCGCCCACTAAAATACGGCGCTTCACTTCGTCCCCAAAACCTTCACTGCGTGAACGCATATAGAGATCGTTTAAATCTTTTGGATTTTCACAGCGGTGCCCGAAACGTACCCCATCCATTCGTGACAAGTTAGCGGAGCATTCCGCCGGTGCTATAACGTAGTAAGCGGGTACTGATAAATTTGTGTGCGGCAAGCTGACGCTGTGAATGGTTGCGCCCAAGCTTTCGTAAATTTTTATAGCGGCTTCAACATGAGCAGCCGTTTGTGGATTTAAACCTTCGCCAAAATATTCTTTAGGTACGCCGATTTTTAAACCTTTAAGCGAGTTGTTCAAGGTGGCGGTGTAGTCAGGTACGTCACGCTCAACACTGGTTGAATCTTTGCTATCAAAGCTGGCCATGTCGTTCAACATGAGTGCTGCATCTTCGGCAGTGCGCGTTAGGGTTCCTGCTTGGTCGAGGCTAGATGCAAATGCAATCATGCCCCAACGCGATACACGACCATAAGTTGGTTTGATGCCGGTTAGGCCGCAATGTGCTGCAGGTTGACGAATTGAGCCGCCGGTATCTGACGCAGTTGCCGCTGGTGCTAAGTGAGCGGCTACTGCTGCGGCCGAACCGCCGGATGATCCCCCGGGCACGCAGTCAGTTGCCCAAGGGTTTTTCACGGGGCCGTAGTAGCTAGTTTCATTGGATGAGCCCATCGCGAATTCATCCATGTTTGTTTTACCCAACATCACCACGCCAGAGTCTAAATAGTTGTCAACTATAGTCGCGTTATAGGGTGCGATAAAATTATCGAGCATTTTGGAGCCGCAGCTAGTGCGCACTCCCATGGTACAAAAAATATCTTTATGGGCAATGGGCACGCCGCACAGGGCAGGGGCGTTACCTGCGGCTAAACGTTTATCAGCCGCAGCGGCTTGAGCCAATGCTAACGCAGGCGTTGTGGTGATATACGAATTGTACGTTTTATCCAGCCGTGCAATGCGGTCGAGATAATGTTGGGTCAGTTCAGTACTGGAAAAATCCTTTCGACTCAGGCCTTTTACTAACTCGGCGATGGTTAACTGGTGCATTCAAAATTTCCTAATCGATTACGACAAAGGCTTTGTTATTGGTAGGTGCTTATTTGCTAAGGTGCCCCGAAGGTTTTATTCAATAACCTGCGGTACCAAATACAAACCATCCTGAATTGCAGGGGCGATGGATTGAAACAGCTCGCGTTGATTTGGTTCAGAAACCACATCTGCACGTAAGCGTTGCACTGCATCTAAGGGATGCGCCATAGGTAAAACGCCGTTAGTATTAACGGCTTGTAATTGATCCACCAAGGCCAGCACGGTGGAAATACGATCAGCCACTTCATCAGCGGCATCATCAGAAATAGCGATGCGCGCCAAAACGGCGAGTTTTGCAATATCAGAACGGTCTACAGCCATCGTAGGCTCCAATGGACGGGTTTAAGGGCGACTAAAGTTTTCGCTTAGCTGGAAATTGGGGGGCTAAAGTTACCATATTTTATTGACAACTACAGCCAAAAGCTATGCGGCTCGCGAAAAGATGAAGTTAAATGAGTGTTTCGTGAGCAGTTGCTTTTTGCGAGGTTGGTAGAAAAAAGTACAGAGAAAAATAGCATTTTGAGGGTGCTGGTTATCTATCGCTAGAGGTTATTGATTTTAGAAGTTATCAAATAGTAAAGCGTTTTGAAATTATTTTTTTATACTCTCAACGATATGTGTAACCACTCGCTCTGTCGCATCATCCAATAATTCATAAGCAACATCGGGGTTGCTTTTCACGGAAGATAAGTTAGCAAATTCTACATCAGCAAAGTCTTGGGGGTAACGAACCTCAATTTTACGTCCATCAATTAACAGACTAACCTCCAGCCAGGCAGAAACTGCATCGTCCCCTCCAGGAAAAGTTCTAAAACCAAAATATTCAATTTTCGCTTGAATATTTTGTATAGCCTTCACTCGATTTTTTATTATTGCGGCTTTTAAGTGTTGATCAAAATTGTTAGGAATATTCAATAAGGGTTTGTGATGGCTTAAATTGTTGGCGATATCTTTGGCTATACCTTTATCAATTGCAATGCCTATAGCTATACCTGCACCGCCCATGACGGAATCCAGCATAATTCCAGCAGCTGCGCCTTTACCCGTGAAATCCAGCGTTTGATTTTCGCTGAGTGTGACGAGAATTTTAGGCGCGGGCTGGGTGGCGCATGCAACCAAAAATAATAATAATAAAAGTATTAAGCTATTTTTGATTGGCATGCTTTGCCTTGTTAGTATTTAGGAAAAAACTTAAAATTAAATGTGTTGATTAAATTGTTTTAACTGTACTTCTGTCTTTAATTTTTTAATCTCCAGTAGTAATGATATGCGACTGGAACAAAGCCATGCGCAGAAATTTCAAGACAACTGGTCGCAATAGGATCGCCAATTAATACTTCAATCTTTTTGCCGCTTGCTTGTGCGGTAAGTGCCAGTGATAACTTAGCCTGAAACTGAGGATCTGTTTTTGGTAAAAAAATAGCTTTAGGTCCAGTCGCACAAGTTACGCCGGTCTTATCAAAATCTCCTACAAGCACTAAACCCTCACCAACAATGTGAACTTCTGTTGGAACTGCAGAAGACCAAATATAAGCATTTGCGTTAAAAGAAAGAGAAAGCAAAGTAACGCCGAGTAAAAAAATCTTTTTCATAGTTAGTATTCCTGTTGGGTTCTTAGAAGTTAATGTTGTTAAGGCGAATAACTAATTTGTTAGCTGTTTGGTGACGATGTTGCCCCATAGCTACAGAGCATTAGAAGAAAGGCAGCGGCTATTTGGCGATGCATAGTAAACATAGAATGTTTTCTCATTGAGTTAACAGAACTTAAATGGATATTTTTGGAAAAAGCTGTAATTGCAAAGGAGACGGTAGGTAAAGCTATAACTTGTTCCATGTAATATCCATAATGTTTAATACTACTATTAAAAGGTTTGCACGTTCGGATTTAAATTATCTGAAGTATTCAACTCCGAATATAATGCTTGCTATCTATGTCTAGTTTTGAGCGGCATTTAAAACATTTTCTGCTCAAAACGCAAGCGCTTTATTTGAGGAAGGGTTATTCTAACTTAATATTACTAAGGTCGATTGTTTGATATTCAGCTAATATTTCATTTCCTGCATTTCTCGCTCAACATATTTCAACCGCTCCTCTAAAATGGAAGTGCGTTGAAAACTACCTTTGGCTAATTTCAGTGCATTGCGGATTTGGATTTGCGCTTTATCGTAAATGCCATTAGCGATAAAATATTCCGCGCGCGCTTCATGCACTCCGAAAATATTGCCATTTAAGCCATTCACTTCTGCTAACAAATACCAAACATAATCATCGTCTTTACGTTTGCGTGAGTAGCGCTCAAGTAAATCAGCGGATTTGGCATACAGGCCAGACTTCATTAGGGCTTCAGCATATCGAATTGTTAATGGATAGTTATCAGGGTTGAGTTGAAGCTGAGCTTCTAGTAACTCTAATGCTGGCTTATAGCGTTCGGCGGCGATATTAATATCTGCGTTCATTATCAGGTAAGTGATGCGCTTGGGATCTTTGTCTAGCAAGGGTTGTAATGCTGCATGTGCAGCATCATATTGACCCGTTTGAGAATAGGCGAGAGCGAGACCGTACCGGCTAGCGTCGGGGGAAATACTATCTCCATCTACTTCGCTCTTAAAGCGTTTTACGGCGATTTGTGGAGTTTGTTCCAGCTCGAAACGAATACGTGAGCGCATTAGTTGGAATTCGATGTTATCGGGATAAGGCTTTTTAATGTGTTGCATGGCGCGGTTGCGTGAGTCTGCGACACGGCGTTCTGTGACAGGGTGGGTAAGTAAGTATTCGGGCGGACGACGTGAACCACTGCTGAGGTGTAGCATTTCTTCAAACATGTCGGATGCTGCATAGGGGTCGAGCTTTGCTTCAATCATAGTTTGCATACCGATCCGATCTGCTTCTTGCTCATTTTCACGGCTAAAGCTTAAAGCGGCAGCTTGGACTGCACCTTGAGTTCCCATAATGACAGCCATACCCGAATCACTATGGCTGTTGGCTAGTAAAGCTAAGCCCGCAATCATTCCCGCCAACATCGGAACCATAGCATTTTTGCGTTGTTCCAACATACGTGCGTAGTGGCGCTGGCTTAGGTGACCCATTTCATGGGCTATAATGGCCGCCAATTGATTTTCTGTTTTTGCGTAATTAAAAATACCGGTGTGCACGCCCATAATTCCGCCGGGAATGGCAAAAGCATTGAGCGTATCATTTTTAACCATGACTAAATCGATATGCTTATCATCGAGTTGGCTGTAAGGTAAGAGTTGGTTAATAAGCTGTTCAATGTAGTTGATCACGAGCGGATCTGAAGACGTAGGTACCTGACTACGGTACAATTTCAAATAACGTTGGCCAAGTATTTTTTCCTGCACGGGCGACACCATCGCGGAGCTAGTATCGCCCAATACGGGGAGTTCAACTTCGGCTAAAGTTGCGCTGGCATGTAGCATAAGGCTGGCGACAATAACTAGCTGACGGATTATACGGCGCACAATAAATAAAACTCCTGAATAGCAATTTGCAAGTTGGGTTTTAGCTGACTATCTTACTAAGGGCTTGCTTACTAACGGCTTGGTAAGGCTCAGCATAAGCTCAATCAATTGTGATAATCTCGCGGCGCACTTTAGCGCTTTTAATGACCAATGGCTATGCCGGTGCAGATTGGATTAATTTTTAAGTATTTAGTTCGGCGACTACCATCGGAGCGTTGGTGGTGAGTTGATAACAAATTGTGTTCCCTAGCATTGGAGCTTAAGACTGCCTAATTTGAAACTATTGTCGTGAAAGTAGAAGCCAGCATTTTAGAAATTCCTCAAGCTTTAATTGATTTGGTCGACGCAACCGTATTAACGCAGGTAGTCACTGCGGAAATGGATGCTCGCGGTTTGGTCTGCCCCTTGCCTTTGCTAAAAGCCAAGCAAGCCTTGCGAGCACTAGCCGTTGGCGAGTTATTAAGAGTGTTAGCTACTGATGCGGGATCATTGAAAGATTTTGTATCGTTTGCGCAGATTACAGGACAACTGATTAAAGGGGTTTATGTGCAGGATGGGGTGTATTATTACCTCATTTGTAAACAATAGTTCTGATTTCCCTCTTCGATTCCATTATTTTCCCCTCATGTTTGAGTGCGGTTATCGTGGTGTAAAACAAACGAGATATTGCTAATGTTAATTTTTTTTCGTTTTTGTATAGATAAATATTTCTCTAATGAGCGCGTTCTTGTTTTGTCAATATGGCAAAGATATGTGTTCGTTGATCTGCAATAATGATGGGCTTTTTCGCGATGCTAAATCATATTATTTTTCGGTGGCAATACTTGGTAATAGTGTTGTTACTAGCGGTTATTCATCCTGTACAAGCCCAACAGGCTTTAGCTCCGAAAATCTCTAACGTAGTCAAAAGTAATACTGATGCGCGCGAATATCGTTATCTTACGTTGAGCAATTCTTTAAAAGTTTTACTTATTTCAGATAGCAGAGCTGAAAAATCCGCAGCTGCATTGAGCGTACAGGTAGGCAGCAATCAAAATCCTAGTCAACGACCTGGTTTGGCGCATCTTTTGGAGCACATGCTATTTGTAGGCGCTGAAAAATATCCCCTGGCTGGAGAATATCAACAATTTATCCGCCAACATGGCGGTGGCGCAAATGCCTATACGGCTAGAGAAAATAGCAATTATTTTTTCGATATTGAAAATGCTTATCTGGAACCTGCACTTGATCGCTTTGCACAATTTTTTATAGCGCCATCATTTAATGCGGATTATCTGGAGCAAGAAAAAAATGCTGTGAATGCGGAGTACCTTGCCAAAATAAGTGATGACGAACTGCGAGAGTGGGATGTTTATCGTAGCATTTTTAACCAGAAGCATCCTGCTGCCAAATTTTCAGCAGGCAGTTTAGAAACCTTAGCGGATACAGAAGAGTATAGTGTTCGTGATGATTTAATCAGCTTTTATAAAAATTATTACTCTGCAAATGTAATGACATTGGTAGTTAGTGGTAATCATTCGTTAAATGATTTGCAGAAAATGGTTGAGGCGCGCTTCACACAAAT
Source organism: Gammaproteobacteria bacterium (assembly GCA_031425935.1). Classification (GTDB taxonomy): domain Bacteria; phylum Pseudomonadota; class Gammaproteobacteria; order Pseudomonadales; family Cellvibrionaceae; genus Cellvibrio. The sequence goes on from JANPKH010000310.1 coordinate 13,999, forward strand.
CCCTAATCATGATAGAGAAATAGAAAACGTGTACCAAAAACTTTTTCCTGATGGTGTATTGCCCGGTAGTATCAGTATTAAGCCAGTTAATGAGTTGCGAAAATTAAACATAATGTTTCCTGTTCCTCATTATGGATCGAATTATCACACTAAGCCGTGGAATTATTTGGCACATTTACTTGGCAGTGAAGCGTCAGGCAGTTTGTCTTCACTGTTGAAAAGTTTAGGTTGGGCGGAAGCACTTGTTGCAAGTGAAATATTAACGAGTCCGCAAGATGGGTTGTTTCAAATTTCTATAGTTCTCACCAAAGAAGGTGTAAAAGCTAAAGATCAAATTGTATCGGCGTTATTTGAAAATATAAAAATGGTTGGTGCACGAGGTATTGTAGATTGGCGCTTCAATGAACTGAAAAAAATAGCAGAGCTTGAATTTCGGTTTCGCGAAAAATTAGCAGCTATTGATACTGTCGCCGAACTTTCGCAAGCTATGCATGCCTATCCGGCTGAAGATGTTTTAAGGGCGCCGTACGCTTATACTGATTTTAATGAGAACTTGATTAAACAAGCGCTGGGTTATTTACGTAAAGATAACGCCATGATTACACTAGTTGCACCTGAAGTTGTTGCGGCAGATGGGGGTGCGATGGGAATTACTACTTATTATCAAGCACCTTATAACTTTACGGCGACGATTCCAGAAATACTAGAATTAAAACCTGCTTATCAACAAAAATTATTTTTACCAGAGCGCAATGTTTTTATTCCTAAAAATACGTCTATCAAACCCCCTCTGATGCTGCCGACGCCAGATCAGGCGCACACCAATATTCCATCATTGTTAATTAATAATGATCAATTTAAGGTTTGGTTTTTGCAGGATCAATATTATCGCTCACCTAAAGCAGAGCTCCATTTTCGCTTTAAATTACCCCTTCTTAATAATTCATTAGAGAATACGGCCCGCACACAATTATTTGCAGCTTTGTTAATGGATCAACTTTATGAACATCTTTATCCTGCAAACTTGGCGGGTTCAACTTTTTCTATTACAGCTAATGCGCGTGGGTTTGATGTTTATGTGGCTGGTTATACGGATAAGCAAAATCTTTTATTAAATAAAATAATTTATGCTATTTCGCAAGCTGATTTTGCCAAATCTAGATTTGAAAAAATTAAAGAAGATCTATTGCGTGAATGGCGCAATGAAGACAAAAACTTACCCTATGAAGTTCTTGTAAAAAAAATCCCACGTTTACAATACATGCCCTATTGGGGTGTTCGAGAATATGCAGAAGTGTTGTCACAAATATCATTTGAGTCATTTAAATCTTTTAGTACTAAATTATTAAATGGCGCAAAAGTAGAAGCTTTTATTTATGGTAATTTATACTCGCACGATGCAATTAAATTGGCTGCATTAATTGAGCATCAGTTACTGCAAAAAAAGTCAGATCGTTTGCCGCAGTTGGCGAAAGTGTTGCGGTCAGATAACAAAAG